>JADEWQ010000059.1 GCA_015207585.1 Pleurocapsales cyanobacterium LEGE 06147
TAGAGGAGAGGACTTTCACCTCTAAAGTCACTAAGTTATCCTAGCTTTGTAGCTAGGCTACCCATCCCTGAGTGTTCATACTCATTTAGGATAAACGAATCGCACAGACAAACTCGGCATAAAAACACTTATTCCTAGGGAGTATTTTTAGTTCTTTAATATCTGTAAAGTTAATGTTGCTAGGCATTGGTAGATTAAAACTATCAAGCCCGAACCAACATTTAACTTGTTTCCCCAGTGGGACTCGAATCAACCCGTCTTTAAGTTTCAGTGCTTGACTGGGATAGGAGACCAATGCAAGACCTCCTTTCTTGCGATACTTGGGCAGTCTTAGTTTGTTTTCTAGTCTTCCTTCCCGATCTGCTTTGACTAATTTCTTATAAGAGGCAAAAGACTTATAAACGGAACGAAGAATCTGCTGTGCTGCTTGGGAGTGAAAAACTTTGTAGTGGAGATTGTTTTTGTACAGTTTTTCTAGGTCGTATTTGCCAATGTAGCGTTTGGCTTTAAGGTAGAGCTGTCTTGCATAGTAGATGCCCATGTTGGTTAAACTATGAGCTTGCTGGCAAAGAAATACTAGAATTGCTGATAATTCGTTATCAGGTTTCAATAACACTTGCTGGCATCCGTACACTTAACTCACCTCCTTATTGCTGCTTATTTTATCATGAACGAGACGCTTAAAAGCGGCTAAGCTGAACGCTTGCTCGTTTTCATGAGGGGCTGTCCGACAAGTCGCCCTCCGGGAAGGCGGAATTTACGATCTCCTCGCATGCCGCCGGACGCAGGTTCCGGCGGAACGAGGAGTCCGCAGTTTAAACGCCCCGTCCCCTGCTTGAAAGACAGGGGCATTCAACATCGCTTTTCGGTAAGGCAGCAACAACCGATGCAACCGCCGAGAAAATCTTGATGGATCGAGCTGGAATAGATGGATATAATTTCGGTAATATTTTCTCTCTCCAAGCTTTACTGCTTCTAGAGAGGATTTTATTCGATCGCTCCCCTTCACCTCGGGTGAAGATAACTAGCAACTTGAGTTAATATCTAATATCTGATAGATGAACTTTGCCGATACTATTGCTCAACTCCAATGGCAACTTGAGGAAATTGCTATTCGCTTGAAAAAAAATCAACAGGAACAAGCTGCTACGAAAGAATGCATAGAAAAGTTGGAAGCACAGATCCAACAAGAATCTCACCGTCAAAGTGAATTGGATCGAGAAGCTGTCGAACTCGAACAACAGACTCAGAAACTGAGAGCTAACTTGAATAAATTGCAGCGAATTTCTGCTCTTTGCGAGCAATTTCAAGAATTAGCTACAGAATGTCAAGATAATCAGGAATTATTGCAAATTCTGTACTCATCTGTTCCTATACAAACAACCTCTCAAGTTATAGAGAATGCCGATACTACCGTCGAATACCTAGAAGAAAATAATGTTAACTTTATTTATCAGCCAGAAAACCAATTCAACGGCAGCACAACAGACAACAACGATCGAGATTCAGCACTGACAATTGCCAAAATTAAGGCAGCCTTACCCAATGCCGAACAAATTTACCGACACATTGTGGCTCGTTATCTAGAGCAATATCAAGCTTTTCAAAATTTGATGGTTGATGAGCTAGATGTAATTTGGTGTTCCGTTGCCTTTATTGCTTTTGGACGAGCTTCTTATCGTCAACTAAGTTTCAAGCATCATCCAGACTTAGATGGCTCAGATCTTGCCATGCAGCTAATCAATACTGCATGGGAAATCTCTCAAGATTATTTAGGTAAGATAAATAATGCAAGTTAGTAACTATTCTAAAAATTGTCCCCTACCATTCAAACTCTTACTTCAGATGTAATTCATCTTATCGCTGCTGGTGAGGTAATTGATTCTTTAGCAGCGGTAGTGCGAGAGTTGGTTGAAAATGCATTGGATGCAGGAGCAACGAGAATTACAGTTTCTTTGATGCCCGAACTGTGGTGGATACAGGTAGTAGATAATGGTAAAGGCATGTCTTTGAGGGATTTAAGAGTTTGCGCATCTGCTCATAGCACCAGTAAAATTTGCAGCCTTAAAGATCTTTGGCACATTACCAGTTTAGGATTTCGCGGCGAAGCTCTGCATAGTATCTCTCAAGTAGCAGATTTAGAAATTTTAAGTCGTTCTTCAATAGAACTAGACAATATTGGTTGGCGCGTTATCTATCAGCAAGGAAAACCTGTAGCAGAAGAAGCGATGGCGATCGCGCCAGGAACGATCGTGACTGTCTCTAACCTATTTGATAAATTTCCCGCACGCCGTCGTGGTTTGCCTCCTCTGTCCCAACAACTGAAATCGGTGCAAGCGATAATTCAGCAAATTGCGCTCTGTCATCCTCGGGTAACTTGGCAAATAAGGCAAAATCATCAGCCTTGGTTCAACATCAGTCCGGGGACTATAGCCAGACAAATTCTGCCACAAATTCTTAAAAGAGTCTGCTCGAGCGATTTACATTATCTCAAGTTAGATGTAGCCACACCTCAGGAGGGGGAGATAAGGAAAATAGGGAAAGCGGGTGACGCGGCTGAAGAAGACGCCGAGAGAGTGAGACGCGGGGACGCGGAGATTAAATTCATCAAATCTAAAAGTTGTGCTGAGCCTGTAGCCTTAAGCGTTAGTGAAGGATTGGTAAAAGAGCGGCAAAGCGAATGTATCCTCAATTCCCAATCTCAAATTGAATTAGTTCTTGGCTTGCCCGATCGCTGTCACCGTCGACGGGCAGATTGGATTAAGGTAGCAGTTAATGGGCGAATAGTGCGATCGCTACCATTAGAACAAACAATTATAGCAGCGATGGCTCGAACTTTGCCGCGCGATCGCTATCCCGTCTGTTTTCTTCACTTGCAAACTTCTCCCTCTCAAATCGACTGGAATCGTCATCCTGCCAAAACAGAAATTTATCTCCATTTCCTTCCCTATTGGCAAGAACAAATAAGTAAAGCGATCGCACAAGCTTTGCAACTCGATCCCGCCAGTCTTCCAGCTACTGTTGGCGATCGACGAGTAGGAAAATTGCTGAAAGTGGCAGAAGAAAAGGGAGCCTATAATCTCAGTCGTAACTTACGCTCTCCCTCTCCAGTAACCAAAGCAGAGCGAGCTGACGATCTAAGCCTCATCGAACTGCAAGCGGTTGCCCAAGTAAACAAAACCTATATAGTAGCCGAACATCCTACTGGTTTGTGGTTGATAGAACAGCATATTGCCCACGAACGAGTTTTATACGAACAACTACAAGATTATTGGGAATTAGTTTCTTTAGAAACTCCTATCATTCTCAACAATTTAGTTCCGTCACAACTAGAGCAACTAGAAAGATTGAGTATAGAGATAGAGCCTTTTGGCGAGGATTTATGGGCTGCCAGAAATGCGCCACTTATGCTTGCTACAAGGGAAGATTGTGCCGATGCTTTAGTCGAGCTTAGTTGGGGAGGAGACTTGCAATCTGCTCAAGTAGCTACAGCTTGCCGCAGTGCTATCCGTAACGGTACTACTCTAAGCTTACCAGAGATGCAAAATTTATTGGATCGGTGGAAAATGACTCGCAATCCTCGTACTTGTCCTCACGGAAGACCGATTTATTTATCTCTAGAAGAATCTTCCCTGGCTCGTTTTTTCCGTCGTCACTGGGTTATTGGCAAAAGCCACGGAATTTGACGCTCTTATCGTCACAGACGAGGGATTCTTGAGCTGAACATTGCCAAAGACGTATTTATTCTGCACCAGGTACTTCTTTAGATGACATCGTGAAATCATACAGAAATTATTTGGAATGACTATATTTAGAAAAAAGTCTTAACTTGAGTACACCGAAGAATTTATATTGAAGAGAAGTCGATCCCCAGGTAAAAACTATCGTGAAAGCAATCACAATTCTCGGTTCTACAGGTTCAATCGGTACGCAAACCTTAGATATCGTAACTCGCCATCCCGACCAATTTCGCGTTGTGGGACTGGCAGCAGGTAATAATACCAGCTTACTTGCCGAGCAAATTCGCCAATTCCAACCGGAAATCGTGGCTACTTGCTACGAAGAAAAATTACCAGAATTAAAAGAAGCGATCGCCGATTTGCCCAATCCGCCCCAATTGCTAGTGGGTGAGGAAGGAGTAGCTCAAGTGGCTCGCTATGGAGATGCCCAAACCGTAGTGACAGGTATTGTCGGTTGTGCTGGTTTACTGCCAACTATTGCTGCGATCGAAGCTGGAAAAGATATTGCCCTAGCTAATAAAGAAACTCTAATTGCTGGTGGTCCCGTAGTACTCCCTTTACTAGAAAAACACGCTAACAAGTTGCTTCCGGCAGACTCGGAGCATTCTGCCATTTTCCAATGTCTCCAAGGAGTTCCCGAAGGTGGTTTGAGACGAATTTTACTCACAGCTTCTGGCGGTGCCTTCCGCGATTTACCCGTAGAAAAATTAGATTCTGTCACTGTCAAAGATGCCCTCAAACATCCCAATTGGTCGATGGGCAAAAAAATCACCATTGATTCGGCTACCTTGATGAATAAAGGGCTAGAAGTGATCGAAGCTCATTTCCTTTTTGGTTTGGACTACGATCGCATCGAAATTGTCATCCATCCTCAAAGTATTATTCATTCTTTGATTGAGTTACAGGATACTTCCGTTCTAGCTCAGTTGGGATGGCCCGATATGCGTCTACCCTTACTTTATGCTCTTTCTTGGCCTGAAAGAATTTATACAGATTGGGAACGCTTAGATTTAGTTAAAGCAGGTAATTTAACTTTCCGCGAGCCAGATCATGCTAAATACCCCTGCATGAAACTGGCCTATGCGGCAGGTAGGGCTGGCGGTTTAATGCCTGCAGTCCTCAATGCTGCCAACGAACAAGCAGTTGCCCTCTTTTTAGCAGAAAAAATTAACTTTTTAGATATTCCTCGTTTAATTGAAACCACTTGCGATCGCTTTACTACCCAAAATAATCAAACTCCTGCTTTAGAAGAGATTTTGACTGCCGATCGCTGGGCAAGACAAGCAGTTATTGCTGCTAGGGAGGAGTTTAATAAAGGCGATCGCTTGATTTCTTTGAAATAAATGTTTAATCTCGGATAATTGACACTCAAAAGACCGCTTCTTCAACAACTAAGTTTTGTAATTTTGAATGCCTACATTTTTAATTTTTAAATGCTTAAGAGACTGCTTCCCACCAGTCAAAAATTTGCTCCAACTGCTCTAGAGAAATTAATCCATACTGCCACAAACTCATTGGTAAAAGATGGGGAAGCTGTTGACTTTGACGTAGGGCAATGGTAAGCGAGTCTTCCGAAATTCCTAAACTTTTCCGTAAAAAACTAATTAATAAATTTAGCTTTCTCGATTCGTTAACTTCTAAGCAGGAAAAAGTCTTTTCAGGCATGACAGTTATCTAATTTACGTCTCGTTAATTCCTAAGAGAAAAGGGTAAAGGGTAGAGAATTATAGCAGGAGTCACCGAGTCAGGAAGACCTTCGGTAGTCGCTATGGACCCTTCGGGAGCGCGTACAGAAGTATAATTCTTAAACTGCAATGATTTGGGCTATTCAATGTGTCCTAATCTTTTTGACTACCGCTTTAATTAATTTCTTTTTCCATTACCCCTTTCCCTTTGCCTATTTGTTTATTCCCCTTACAACTTCCTCTTTATGTATTTCATCGACCTGACTTGTTAGAGACTAGACTCTCAGCTGTTGCTAACCAAATTAGAAAAAGATCGGGAGAAAATAGAGAAGCGAGCGAGAAGGGATCGAGAACAGAAACAAAGTCCTTAGTTGCGATCTAGATTGTCTAGAAAAGATTCAACTGCATGAAGATAAGCTTGATTGCTCAGTGTTTCTGGAGAAAGTCTGCCGCGTGCGACCGCACTTTCTACTAGGTTGGTTGCATCTATCCTGCCAGATTTAACCGCAGCGATAAAAGCGGCATTGCCAGGAATTCCTTGGTTGACGAAATAACCTTGATAGCCGTGGCTTACTAAATTAAAGGGAGTTACTTCGACAACATTATGCATAGGAGCAGTACTCGTTGCAGCTATTTCATTAGCTAGTACGGGAGCAGCTACCAAAGAAAGAGCCAGAGAAGATAGACTACCAATTATGAAACGTTGCATAATTTTTCCTCCTGTATCAGTTAAGTCAATTAATCTATGCAATCTTTTTTCTTTAATTACTAGAATCGTTGACTCAACTGAGTCTGCTCTGACTCTTAGCTGAGAGTTAGATAAAATTTGGCTAAGAAAACTGAGTAGATTTTGAGAAAAAGATGATTAAAAATAACTATCTTGATACATAAAGCTAATTCGAGGTAAAAGCGGATCTTCAACTAAACCAATCCCTTGATAACCCCAACGTTTTAATAATCCTCTCAAATGGGTGGGAGATATAGATTCTACTATTAGGCGATCGCGAAATTCTGCTCCATGAGTATTAATATAGCTGAGAGCTTCGCTATGTTCTTTAAATAAAAGCAAATAACTAGCTTCAGTTGCATTATCCTTTTGGGGCATACGAGCAACTAAATATTTGCCATCGATTTTGGAGCGAATGAGATAATTAATTTGAGACAACATTCTACGAATTCAAAAGTCAAAAGTCAAAAAGATGTAAATTTCTATTCTGTTCCTCTTTTTTATTTTTCACTTAAGATCTTCTAGTTTAATACGAGGATCGACTGCTTTGAGGAGTAAGTCAGCTAGTAAATTACCGATAATTAGCATCGTTGCTCCCATCATCAAGCTTGCCATCACCAAATAAAGGTCTTGAGCTTGAACGGCTTGTAAGATTAAACGACCTAAACCAGGCCAATTAAAGAAAAATTCGGCAATAAACGCCCCGCTGAGTAAGCTGGCAAATTCAAATCCTAAAAGAGTAATTAGAGGATTAATGGCGTTGCGCAAAGCATGAACATAAAGCACTTTATTTTCTGGCAATCCCTTAGCGCGAGCAGTTTGGATGTAATCTTGTCTGAGAACATCGAGTAATTGTCCTCGGGTAAGGCGTAGAAGTCCAGCAAAGCTGGTAATACTCAAAGCGATTGTAGGTAAAATCATATGCCAGCCAATATCAAGAATTTTACCTACAGGGGATAAGTCTGTATAGTAAATACTGGTCATGCCGCCAACAGGAAACAAAGGGGAAGTAATTTGGGCGACGAACAAAAGCAATAAAGCAGTGATGAAACTAGGGAAACCCTGACCAAAGTAGCTGATGAAGCGCAGGATTTTATCTATTAAAGTATTCTGTTTAACTGCGCTGACAATCCCTAGAGGTATAGCGATCGCCCAAGTTATGATAATTGAAGCTATAGCTAGCAATAAGGTTGCGGGTATTCTTTCGATCAGCAAAGAGGAAACGGGACGCATGTAGACAAAGCTAGTACCGAAATCAAAGTGGGTGACTACTCGCACCAACCAACGCCAATATTGAACTAGGGGAGGTTGGTCTAAGCCAAATTGCTGGCTTAATTGCGCTAACCTTTCGGGGGAAATTTGTGGATCGTTTCTTAAGGTATCGAGATAATCTCCAGGCGCTAGCTGAATAATAGTAAAGCTGAGAACCGAGGCTAAAAAGAGAGTCAAAATTGCTTGTAATAGTCTTTTAACAATATAGAGAGTCGTTTCATTGACGAATAACTCTTTTAGCCCAGCTAATTTAGAATCTAAACTAATAGAAGAATCCCTGCTAGCAGTCATAAGCTTAGTGGCTCAAAAAGTAAAAATAACATTTCTAGGCTAACGATGCCGCAACCCAAAATAAACTGTCCACTAAGATTGTACTCAATACTGCTCCGGCAAATGCCCACCAATGAAGTCGATATTTTTGGAGTGCCCAAAAACTGATTGCTAACAAGATATTGACCAAGACAACAGCCCAGCTAATACCCCATAGGGTTTGTATCTGTGCTAAAGCTTCACGAAAAATCGGTGTTGCTAAAGCTGGTTCGACTGCCATTAGCTTGCGCCAGTAAGGAATTAAATCGGTAAGGTAGAAAAAGAGATCAGTAATGGCTGTTCCTAACAAAGAACCAAGATAGAAATAATTTCCTACCAATCCCCAACCGCGCCACAAACACCAAATTGCAAAAGGTACACCGATAGATTCGACCGGAATATGGATTAAGGGTTCCCAGCGCAACCAGCCCCAATAAATAGAACCCGCTAACCAACTCCAACTAAACCCCAAAATAATATCTCCCCACAAGCGAGTTTGTTGGCGGCGATATAGCAACCATCCCAGCACTACCCAACCTCCTGTCAGCCAAAAACTGATCCAGGGAAATAGTCTTACTAAAGGTGCTTGCAAAAATACCGGAACCGAGACTAGAAACGAAGCAGCAAAAAAAATCTGCCAAGCTTGACGTTCCTTAATTTGCCCCAGCCATAAATTAAGAATAGTTTTCTGGGATTGGATAATTGAGTTGGAGGAAGAGGTAGATGTTGAGGTCACGGGCAATTGAATATAATTAAACAAAATTGTTTTAATTTTATTTACTTTTCTTTACTTTTTTCAAAGTATCACAAATTTTGAGAGCTGTAGTTTAAGAGAGGTGGAAAATGTATAAGTCAGGGAGTTTAGATTCTGAATAATTACCAATAATTGCCGATCGCGATCTCGCGCAGCGAGGGCTGCCGTACCGTGAAGCAGTGCTGCGGCTTGTTATCGTCCGCCGTAGGCGCACTAAAGAGCGAAGCGCTTGCAGCGTGAAAATTATATTCGAGAAAACTGAGATCTCGCACCATTCTCAACAACGTCGATCGCAAAAGTCTTCTGAACAAGACTAGATAAGCATTTTAGTCCATTTTTAATGGACTTGATTTTTTAGCCCGGAACTTTAGTTCCGGGCGTTGATGCGACAGGTGCAAGATCTACGTATAGCGAGGCAGAGATTTGTCGTATTTTTGAAGGCGATCGAAATTAAATAATTAGAAAAAGCGATCGCCCTTTCCTTATATTCAATCAAACTGCAATGAGCAAAAAATTAAGCGTAGATAATCGCGATCGCTAAAAACTGTGATTTACTCGGCAGTAATTAATTCAACAGAAGTATTACCTGGAGAGTGTTCTGTACCACCTGAAATATCTTGACGGGTAATCAAATCAAAGACATAATCGCCAATAGCTGCTTTAACTTCTGGTTCTAAAGCGTGCATGACATCGCGGTTGAGACTAAAAGCATAGTTAGCTTCAGCGACAATTTTTTCGATTAACCAATCGTCAATTGGTAATGAATTCAAAGCATCGCGATACTTTCCTTTAAATTCTCGTCTTGCTTCTACAGAAGGAAAAGCATCAAATTTGTGGAATTTAGTACCTCGATCTGGTGGCAAATTCAGGGCGGAACGAACAATATTTTTTAAGGCTTGACCCCCAGAAAGATCGCCCAGATAACGTACATAGGCATGGGCAACTAATAATGCAGGTTCGCTATTAGATATTTCCCGAATGCGATCGACATAAACTTTACCTGCTTCTGAAGGGACAATTTTCTCTTGCCAATTATCGCCATAATAAAAAGCTAAATCTTGTTCTAAGTTTGCCTTGCGGTTTAGTTCGGGAAAATAAATTAAACCTACGACGGGATGATTGCGGTGTCTGAATAGTTCTTCTTCAAGGGTACTGTAAACAAAATATAGGTTGGCAAGAAGTTTACGGAAAGGTTCTTTTTCCACAATCCCTTTGAGAAAACACTTCATATATGCGGTATTTTCCGCCATAGTGTGAGAATGTTTTGTTCCTTCTCTAAGTTGACTAGCCAGATCGCTCATAATTAATGTTTCTCCTAAATTAGCGGTTTGCCGTGAACTAAAGTTCCGGCTCAAAGCTCAAACCCATTGAAATGGGTTAGCTTAACTAATATTTCGAGTCAGTTAAAACTAACCGCGCTCTGCGGTGGCGTGCCGTCTCCGCCGTGAGACGGCGGAGTACCTGCCACTTTAGCTTTGAGGTGAGGAAATTGATTTCCTGGTGGCTATGCATAAGTCCTTATCCCCGATAATTAACCCAATCTTGAGGCTTGAGAAACACTTCTGTTAGCTTGGCTTCTGGTGTTCCTGGTTCGGGTTGATAGCAATATTCCCAACGCACCAAAGGCGGTAAAGACATCAAAATTGATTCGGTGCGTCCGTTGGTTTGCAAACCGAAAATCGTACCGCGATCGTAAACTAAGTTAAACTCGACATAGCGTCCGCGACGATAGAGTTGAAAATTTCTTTCTTTTTCTCCGTATTCAGTATTTTGTCGCCGTTCCACAATAGGAACATAAGCTGGTAAGAAAGAGTTACCACAACTTTGCACAAAAGCAAATAAATCTTCCCAATTACGAGTTATCTTACCAACTGGATCACTATAAATAGCAGCAGAACTATCTAGATTTGAACCACAATAGAGGGGGCTATTGTTATGTTGATAATCAAAAAAGATGCCTCCGATTCCCCGCGCTTCTTGACGATGTTTTAAATAAAAATATTCATCGCACCAGCGTTTAAAAGTCGGATAGTATTCTGAATGATGAGCATCACAAGCTTGCTTAATAGTTTGATGGAAGTGAACTGCATCTTCTGCAAAAGGATAGTAAGGAGTGAGATCTACACCTCCACCAAACCACCAAACAGGACCAGCTTCAAAGTAGCGATAGTTTAAGTGTACGGTAGGAACGTAGGGATTGCGAGGATGCAGTACCATCGAAGTTCCCGTAGCATAAAAATCATGCCCTGTTGCTTCGGGACGTTGAACTAAAATTGAAGGAGGCAGAGTATCCCCCCAAACTTCGGAAAAGTTAACTCCGCCTTGTTCAAATACTCTTCCATCTCGAATTACACGGGAACGTCCGCCACCGCCTTCTTCTCTCTGCCAACCATCTTCGCAAAAGGTTGTTTGACCATCGAGTTGTTCTAAAGCTTCACAAATATCATCTTGTAACTTCTGAACAAATTGTTTGAATCTTACTCTAGAATTGGCGGGAGGTAAGATTTGACTTGCTGTTACGACTTTACTTGCTGCTTGACTACTCATGACAATTTTTTGATTTACTTTGGCTTACACCATATAACTATATGGCAATGTATTAAAATCAAATATTTGATTTACAAAACTTAATTGCTTTGTAGCCCATTTCAGTAGATAGAATATTTTCATAGCTAATTAGTTATACAGCCAAACAATCATAAGTACTGCAATTTCTCAGCCCGTTATGAAAAAAACCTCTACAGAAGAAACTTTGCTCGCGCCCCGCTTTTACACTACAGATTTTGAAGCGGTGGCAAATATGGATATCTCTATCCGGGAAGAAGAATTAAAGGCAATGATTACAGAGATGCGGGCAGACTATAATCGCGATCGCTGTCGTTAACGATCTCAGTTCTTACAACTGTTACTATCAAGCAGGAAAGCCAGCGGAGTGGTCAGCCTACCGCGCTCAACTCATGCAATGAGAAAATCCTACTTTTAACGGCTTTTTCAGTTCAGTCGCCGCCGCGATCGCGCGTCGATCAATCTCACGACAGCCCCTTTTGAATTCGATTCAATTTGTAGGGCCGGTTTTGTTTGGCAATTGTCTAAAGCCGTCGTAGAACGGCGAGGTTTTAGACCCAAATATTTCGGTAAAAAAAAATCCCCTCACAAGATGACAATGATTTATTCCTATAGAGATAAAATTTCTATATGGATAGTTAAGGAAAAAATAAGGAGCGAAGTATTATATTAATTGGTTACATAAGTCAATGACTGGATAGCAAATAAGGAAAAGCTAAGGAAAATACAATTTACTTACTTATTTAATTCCTAAAATGCTAGAAAAATCAACAACATAACAATGCCATCCTATATTACGCTAAAAACTACTAAGGCACGCTGGGAGGCAGAGTTGATGCAACAAATGCTCGCAGCCCATGATATTCCCAGTCGTGTTATCGATATCGGCGTGGGTATCTATTTCGGACAAGGAAGTCAAGCAGCTTTGCAAGTGCGAGCACAAGACCAATGGACAGCTTTACTGCTGTTAAGTCCTCCAGAAGAAGATGATTAAGTAAGCTAGAATAAGAAAATTTTATAATTATGTCTCTTTTTGATTGGTTTGCTAACCTAAGAAAAACAGAACCTCTGATTCAAGAACAGCAAGAACGAGAAATTGCTGATGGGTTATGGACTAAGTGTGCGGCTTGTGGCGTTCTGGCATATACCAAAGACTTAAAAGCAAATCAATTGGTATGTGCCGAATGCGGGTATCATGGTCGTGTTGATAGTGACGAACGCATTCTTCAGTTGCTCGACCCCAAGACTTGGAAGCCATTGGCTGAAGAAGTATATCCCACCGATATTCTAGGATTTCGCGATCGCAAAGCCTACCGCGATCGCTTGCGAGAATATCAACAAAAAACTGGCTTGATTGATGCTGTTAAAACCGGAACTGGTTTGATCGATGGCTTACCCGTCGCTTTAGGGGTGATGGATTTTCGCTTTATGGGCGGTAGTATGGGTTCTGTTGTTGGCGAAAAGCTTTGTCGTCTGATCGAACGCGCTACTGCCGAACGCTTTCCTTTGGTGATTATCTGTGCTTCCGGCGGCGCGAGGATGCAAGAAGGAATGTTGAGTCTAATGCAGATGGCAAAAATTTCTGGGGCATTGCATCGCCATCAAAAAGCTAAATTACTATATATTCCCGTCTTAACTAATCCAACTACAGGGGGTGTTACGGCTAGCTTTGCTATGTTAGGAGACATTATCCTCGCCGAACCAAAAGCAACTATCGGTTTTGCAGGAAAGCGGGTAATCGAGCAAACTATACGAGAAAAACTACCAGAAGGATTTCAAACTTCGGAATATTTATTACAACACGGTTTTGTCGATACGATCGTGCCTCGCACTCAACTTAAAAAGACTCTCGCTCAGTTAATTAGTCTCCATCAACCTTTTTTCCCTTTGCTTTCTCCCTCTCAAAAACTCGAACGCCATCATTCAGCCATACATAATGCAATCTAAATTAAAACTTAGAATTGAATAAGACTATTCCAATTGCCATAAGGCTGCTTCAGTAGGAACAATATCTTCTGTTTCTGGCGTACTTATACTAAAAACGATGGGTATTGAGCCTACTACCAAAGAGCATAAGACTACGAGAAATATTGTTTTGAGGCGATCTGGTTGAATAAATTCATTGCGGACGATCTCGATTTTTTCGTAAGTTTTCATGGGTTTATGTCCTACTAACTTAAAAAAAATCTTCTATACCTTATTATATTTCTTATTTTTGTAGCCAATGCTACAAAACATTAAGAAAAAATTAGGTAGGGAGTTTTACACCTTTGAAGATAAGCTCGGATATTTTTAAGCAAATTTAACGCTAGCTCCCCATCAGCCCAAATCATTAAATCTTTGGATATATTAAATTATTTTAAAAATACACAACAAAATACCCAATTTTGTTTAGGAGTTAATTAAATTGAACGAATCGAGAAATGAGTATTACTCAAACAAAAAATAAAGCAGCTAATTGGCAAACAACAACAATTGTTCTTTGGTTAAGTATTTTAGCGATCGCAATTTTTTTTCTGGCTCCTATTCTTTGGCAAGTATTGACTTCATTTAAGTTAAATGAAGATATTTCAGCCATTCCTAACGTTTATTTTCCTAGTGAAATTACTTTAAATCACTATATTGAATTATTTCAACGCCGTCCTTTTCTTCTTTATATATTTAATAGTGCTTTTGTATCAATTACGTCCACGTTTTTATGTTTAGTACTCGGTTCACCAGCAGCCTATGTTTTGACAAGATTGAAGCTTCCAGGAGAAAGGTTTATTTTAGCGGGAATTTTAATAGTTACTTTATTTCCCTACGTTCTCTTGTTTTTAGGACTGTTAGAAATAATTAAAGCAGTTGGTTTAGGAAATAATTATTTAGCTTTGATTATTCCTTATACAGCTATTAATTTACCTCTAACTATTTTAGTTATGCGTAGTTTTTTCCAACAATTACCTAGAGACTTAGAAGATGCTGCCAAGATTGATGGATATAAAACTATTCCCATGCTCATAAATATTGTCTTGCCCATGACTTTTCCGGCATTAGTGACAACCGGAATATTGGCTTTTATTTTTGCTTGGAACGAATATATTTTTGCACTTACTTTTATTACTCAAGAAACAATGAAAACCCTTCCGGTAGCGATCGCTCAATTAGGAGGTGCAGCTATTTTTGAAATTCCTTACGGTCCCCTCGCAGCTGCGACGGTGTTGGGAACGTTCCCTCTAGTCATACTCGTATTGGTGTTTCAACGGCGAATCGTGCAAGGATTGACTGCTGGTGCAGTTAAAGGTTGATCTAACCTGACTAATAGCTTAAATAATTTTATCACCAGTTCCCAAAAATTGCCTATCTCAGACGGCGTAGCACCACTAGCGATCGCGCTACAACTGGTACTGCACGATCGCCCGTATAGACTCTCTCCTCTTGAACAAAACGAGGCTCTTTAGTATCGATTACAATAACCCATTTCCGATCTTGCATGCAGATTGGTAGTGTAAACTCAATTGTTTCGTAGTGAGCGTTAAAGAACAGGAGAAAACTATCATCGCTGATACGCTCACCTTTGGAACCAACACTAGGAATCTGGTTTCCATCTAAGAACACGCCAATCGCTTTAGCATAACCAACTTCCCATTGCTCGCCTGTCATTTCATGACCATCGGGATTAAACCAAGCAATATCGCTGACACCTTGTCCGTGGATAGCCTGCCCTTGAAACCACTTGCGTCGCCGAAATACTGGATGCTGGTGGCGGAAATAAACTAGCTCGCGGGTAAAATTGACTAAATCTTCATTGCTTTTTTCTAAATTCCAGTCGCGCCAGGAAATTTCATTGTCTTGGCAATAAGCATTGTTATTGCCTTTTTGACTAAACCCAAGTTCATCTCCGCTCAACAACATGGGAATACCTTGGGAAAGCATTAAAGTTACTAAAAAGTTCCGTCGTTGTCGGTTCCGCAACTGAAGAACTTCGGGGTCATCCGTTTCACCTTCAACTCCGCAATTCCAAGAGCGGTTATGGTTTTCCCCATCTTGGTTGTTTTCCCCGTTAGCTTCGTTGTGTTTCTCGTTGTAGCTAACTAAATCGGTCAAAGTGAAACCATCGTGAGCTGTAACGAAGTTGACACTGGCATTTGGTTGCCGTCCATTCATCTGAAAATACAGATCGGGGCTACCTGTAAAGCGGTAAGCAAACTCCCCTAAAGTAGTACCCTCACCGCGCCAATAGTCTCGCACGGTATCGCGATACTTGCCATTCCACTCCGACCAACGAACTGGAAAGTTCCCGACTTGATAGCCACCATCTCCAACGTCCCAAGGTTCGGCAATTAGCTTTACATCTGCCAGCACGGGGTCTTGATGAATGATGTCAAAAAAGGCGGCAAGACTATCAACCTCATAAAGTTCTCGTGCCAATGCCGAGGCAAGATCGAAACGAAAGCCATCGACATGCATCTGGGCAACCCAATAGCGCAGGCTATCCATAATTAACTTCAGGACTTGGGGATTGCGAACGTTAAGAGAATTACCACAGCCTGTAAAGTCCATGTAATAACGCGAATCGCCTTCTACCAAACGGTAGTAAGCAGCATTGTCGATACCTCGAAAAGATAGGGTCGGACCTAAGTGATTGCCTTCTCCCGTGTGGTTGTAAACAACATCCAGAATCACCTCAATCCCAGCATAGTGTAACGCCTTAACCATCTCTTTAAACTCGTTCACCTGCTGTCCTAGAGTGGTATTAGAGCTGTAACTGGAGTAGGGAGCAAAGTAATTGATGGAATCGTAGCCCCAATAATTTTTTAACCCTTTACTAACAAGATGACCCGGATATGCCAAAAAGTGATGCACGGGCATTAGTTCTACTGCTGTAATTCCCAGCCTTTGCAGATGTTCGATCGCAGCCGGATGTGCCAACCCTGCATAAGTACCGCGTAGTTCTTCAGGTATGTCTGGATGCAGCTTGGTCAAACCTTTAACGTGAGTTTCATAAATGACCGTTTCGTGCCATGGTGTTCGCAGCAGTTGGTCATTTTCCCAATCAAAAGACTGATCGACAACCACTGACTTCGGCATCAGATGAGCACTATCTAGCTCAGAAAAAGATAAATCTTCTTCTGCATCTTCCCACAAGTAGCCAAAAATTTCTGGTCCGTTACTTACATCACCATCAATCGCCTTTGCATAGGGATCGATCAGCAGTTTATTGGGATTGAAGCGATGACCCTCGGTGGGTGCATAAGGACCGTGTACTCTATATCCGTATCGTTGTCCCGGTCCCACCCCCGGTACATAACCGTGCCAAACAAAGTTACTAACTTCAGTTAAGCTCAGGCGTGTTTCTTCATCGTTCGGCTCGAACAAACAAAGCTCTACACCTGTTGCGTTTTCCGAATATAAAGCAAAGTTTGTGCCTTTACCATCCCAGGTTGCTCCTAAGGGATACACATCCCCGGGCCAGAGTGCTACATACATAAGTAATTATTAATATAGAAGAATTTGATTGGAAAAATACATCATGGCGCAGCTATATTGCTGAGTTGCCATAAATGCTTTGTTTATACCTAATCAATAAACAAAAATTTAATTGTAAGTATATTAATTCTTTAATTCAAACAAAATTATCTATCCATAGATATAATTTTAATTACTTAAACAGAGTCTAATTTGAAATCTGTAGGTTTCTCCAAAAGAAAATTTTGAACTTTGACACTAAGATTAAGTGAGTGAATTATTTTCTGAGGAGAAATCCATTTGGTTAGTTCTGAGGGAGCATTTCTAAAATCTGTAAAAATCGAACAAATTAAAAGCGAAGAAGCTCCTATCTACGGCTTATTTATCGCTCTATTAATTATTGGTTTATGGATGGTCAGTCTTATTTTCTTTCTCTCTTTCAATGTTGTTGAATATCCGAATTGGCTAATACTGCCTGCTATATTTTGGCAAGCATTTCTTTATACAGGACTATTTATCACTGCCCATGATGCAATGCACGGAGCCGTTTTTCCAAAAAATCAAAAGATTAATCGTTTTATCGGCACATTAGCTTTACTACTCTACGGATTGTTTTCCTATCAAAAACTTCTAGAAAAACATTGGCTTCATCATCACTATCCCGCTAGCGATCGCGATCCTGATTTTCACAACGGGAAGAATAAACATCCATTGTTTTGGTACTTCCACTTTATGATGGGGTATTGGAGTTGGAAGCGTATGTTAGGGCTTACAGTGGTATTTTATGCCATGAAATATGGTTTATATATCTCAGATACTAATCTTTTATATTTTTGGATGATTTCTCCACTATTGAGTTCATTTCAGTTAACTCATCAAGAACCAAAAGAAGGATACAAAAATCATCATCGTGCCAAAACAACTGCCTTGCCAATTTTTTGGTCATTGATTACTTGCTATCACTTTGGATACCATGAAGAACATCATGAATATCCAAATGTACCCTGGTGGAAATTGCCGACAATTTACAAAATGCGTACGCCTTCATAACTAGAATTTTATTTTTGTATATATGACTCACTTTGGTATTATTTGTCCTCCCTATCCGGGTCACCTCAATCCCTTAGCAGCATTAGGACGAGAACTACAAGCACGAGGTCATCGAGTTACCTTTCTGCAAATTCCAGATTTGGAATCCAGGGTGCGATCGCACGGATTAAATTTTTGTGCGCTCGGACAATCCACCTACCAATCGGGAACGTTAGCTGAAACCTTTGCGCAGCTTAGTAAATTGAGTAAAATAAAAGCCCTTGAGTACTCTTTGCACTTCTGTCAGGAAATGACAGAAATAATTTGTCGGGATGCTCCAGAGGCGATCGCCTCTGCTGGAATTGAAGTACTGTTGGTAGATCAACTCGAACCTGCCGGTGAAACCGTTGCTCAATTTCTGAAATTGCCATTTATCTGTATCTCCAGTGCTCAAGCCATTCATCGCCAATCTATTGATATTCCGCCTTTTTTTACGTCCTGGCGTTACTACAATACTGGGTGGGCAAAGCTTCGCAATCGTATCGCCTTTTATATCCTCGATCGTAGTAGTTATCCTATTGTGCAAACTATTAATAAATATCGACATCAGTGGGGATTATCAACCTATCGCCATCTATATGGTACTGAAACTCGCCTCGCTCACATCAGCCAACAGCCCCCAGCATTTGATTTTCCTGTTGCCAACCTGCCAGAGTATTTCCATTACGTTGGACCATTGCGAAACGAACCACCCGAATCGGTTTCCTTTCCGTTTGAACGTCTAACGGGACAGCCACTAATTTATGCCTCTCTGGGAAGTGTACAAAACACAAAGTCCGAAATTTTTCATTGCATTAGTGCCGCTTGCCAAGATCTCGACGTGCAGTTGGTAATTACTCATGGAGGAGGAATGAGCGAGGCAGAGGTACAAAAATTGCCTGGTTCTCCGTTAGTTGTCGAATACGCTCCCCAATTAAAAGTATTAGCAAAAGCAAGTTTAACCATTACTCACGCAGGAATGAACACGACACTTGATTCTCTTAGTTATAGAGTACCGTTAGTGGCAATTCCCATCACATTTGAACAACCGGGAACGGGAGCACGCATCCGCTGGATTGGTGTTGGAGAAGTTCTTCCTCTGGAAAGGCTGAGTATTTCTAGACTACAAGCAGCAATACAACAGGTGCTAACAGAAAACTCTTACAAAGAAAAAGCCTTAAAAATACAACAATCCATACAGCAGGCAGGGGGAGTGAAACGGGCGACTAATATTATCGAGCAAGCAATTAATTGTAAGCGATCGACTTTGGTGCATTAAGGTTTTGTAGCTTGTCATATCTTCATCTTGTGTAGTGATGGTTATGAAATCTTTTAATGTTTAGTCCATCTTTTGGTAGAAGGACAAATAATTTACAAGTACTAAGTTAGAAACAGAGTAACTCGTTCCTTTCTTCTTCCTTAAAACTTCTTAGAGCCAAGCCAGAAAAAGGAACGTTGCAACTTAATCATGTTGTGTTATGGAACCCTGGATAATCATTGGCGGCATTACCTTTCTCCTAGCTCTTGGCGTGTTTTTTGCTAAGCCTCGCGATCTTCCCTGGGCAAGCCGTCTCGCTCGCCCCAAGTGGCTATTTTTTGAACCCGCAATTCCATTCATTTGGATGGTAATTTTTGCTTGTGGCGCATGGTCAGCCGTGTTAATGTGGCAGCACGAGCCAGGTAGTCTCAAAACCTGGTTGTTAATGGGACTTTATTTACTGCTAGAAGTAGTCACCGTTGCTTATATTCCTGCAACGTTAAGGTTGCGTAGTCTTGGAGTCGGTACATTTCTTGGCGGCTTAGGAATGGTTTTGGGAATTGTACTATTGCTGATAGTCTGGCAGATTTCCAATTTGGCTGCTCTCTTACTCGTGCCTTACGTAATTTGGAGTCCAATCGGAACCTATACTACCAGACGCATGATCGACCTAAATCCCGATGCGGTGTAATAAGGTATCAATGTAGTATGGGTCGTCGGAATGAAATTTGATGCCGTCCGCTTTGCGGTTACCTTCGGCACCCATTATAAACGCTTGAAATAAGCAAAGATATTGTATGAATTCTGCAAGAGAACTCGTTCTGCCTGCAAGCAGTGAAAGCCCAGACTTTCAAAATGGTTCGCTTTTGTTTATCGGAAATGCAACTGTTCTTCTTCGCTATGCAGGTTTTACCATCCTGACTGACCCCAATTTTCTTCATCAGGGCGAGCACGTACATCTGGGATATGGAATTCGTTCGGCTCGTCGCACCAATCCGGCAATGGAACTCGAAGAACTTCCCCCCCTCGATCTGATCGTGCTTTCCCATATGCACGAAGATCATAACGAGAGTTCTTGGAATTTTATTAACTATGGATGCCAAACAAGGAGTACAGGCGATCGAGATTGTGGCTCCGCGCACGGCAATACCCATTCACTTTAATGATTACACGGTTATGAAATCGCCGCTGGAAGATTTTATGAAAGCGGTAGCGCGAGCGGGATTGGAAAATCGAGTTAAATACCTGAGCCATGGCGATACTTATACTTTTGAGGTGTTTTCAAGTCGATAAAATTGCTGTCGTTGGGAACTGGGTTAACAATTAACTATAGCCCAAATAAACTCCTCTTTTACCTTTGAAGTTCGCCGATACAAATAAGATAATCAAAGCAGTAAGATCGTATACGAAGGTTTATTTGGATTAAATAATAACGATGAGTAATATTTCTAACTATTACCCTGATTTTGGCTCTTTTCACCCCAAAGAAATCGAACAGGTTATTGAGGCGTTGTCTAAAATCACATCCCGTTCGCCAGAAGAAATTAAGCCCTACCTGAATATGATGCTGAACCATCTTGCTGAAGAAACAGAAGGTACTCCCTCTTTCTACGAAACGGCTTCTTATGAAGAGTGGATGGCAACTTTTCATGACTGGGTGGCAAGCCATAAAGGCAGAAACTTACCGCTACTGAATGATGAAGCTATCAGTAGAGAAAGTATATATAAAAATAGGTATTAATGTCCTATCTGTTAGATACTAATATTCTGCTTCGCCTTCTCGTTCCAGAACACCCCATGAATAGCGATGCAGTAAAAGTGATCGATTCTTTACGCTCTACTGGTAAAAAGCTTATTATAGCGTCACAAAATCTTATCGAACTGTGGAATGTTTGCACCCGCCCTTTAGAAAAAAATGGTTTGGGTCTGACTTCTTCTGAAACCAAACAGGAAATCGAACAGTTAAAAACCTTATTTGTTTTCTTGCCCGATACAGCAGAAATTTATCAAGAGTGCGAAAGGCTTGTTACTACTTACAATGTTAAGGGCGTAAACGTTCACGATACCCGCTTGATTGCCTTTATGCTGATTCATAGCATAGACCATCTATTAACGTTTAACACCAAGGATTTTCAACGCTTCAGCAACGAAATTTTTATCGTACATCCACAAAAAACCTTTAGCCCTTCTTAGATCGTACTTAGGTTATTAAACCGCTTCTTGCTCCTCCAAAAAAGTAGCGATCGCCAGTAAGTACAAAAAAATACTTTAAATCAGTCTTTAGATCTAGCAATTTTTTCGAGTTTTTGGAAATACTAATACTACATCTTCTCTCTACTCCGTGTCACCTTTATTTATAACTATTCAAGTGGACTTGGTATAGCTCCTTTAGCAGTTTCTTTGACGATAAAATCAACTACATCTTCCAAAGAGCCACTGCGTTCGTATACTTCCCTTTGACGTGCGGCACCATTCCCTTTTTGCATCGTTTTTCTGGCAATTGAATAAACTTCGTCCCATTCTCCAAACTCTTGGAGTGCCGGACGCAGGAAATCTAAAAACTTTTCAATCAGTTCCCTTGCCGGAATACTCTGCTCAACCTCAACATCAAGCAGTTCGCCATCTAAACCCGAGCGGGAAGCGCACCAATGAGCAGCACGCAGAAGTTCGGGTCGCACAATTTTGTACGGGGCGTTCGACAGTGCATGTTCGTAACAAGTACGCACTAACGCCCGTGCTAGTCCCGCCATCATCACCGCTTCATCTACTGTCATGCACATATCGGGCACGCGGAATTCCAAAGTTGGATAACGTTCGGAAAGTCTTATATCCCAGCAGATTTGCGTTACTTCTTGGATGGTGTTGGTGGCAACTAGCGATCGCACCACTGCCCGATACTCGTTATAAGATTCAAAGATGAGGGGCGGTCCCGTCATGGGTAGACGACTAATCAGCACTGTCCGGTAACTAACATAGCTTGTATCTGTCCCCAGCCAAAAAGGTGAGGAAGCCGACAGCGCCAGCATTGGTGCCAGCCACACTCGTGCGCGGTTCATCACGCGAACTGCCATCTCGCGATCTCGCGTAGCGAGTGCTGCCGCATCGCTCAGACCAACGTGTACGTGACAGCCAAAGGTGACCAGCTCTTGCATCAGTAGTTGATAATTTTGTACTAGTTTCTGGTAGCTCGGTTTTGGTGTGACGGGTTGTTCTTGCCAGTGGGAAAAGGGATGCGTTCCAGCTGCTGCAAGGCGATCGCCGTATTGGGCAGCCGCCGCGATCGCTTCGCCTCTCAAGCGTAATAGCTGTGCCCGTACATCCCGTAGCGAGCGACAGATGGGCGTAGCAATTTCTATTTGCGACTGACGAAATTCCGGTTGTACCACCCTATTCCCCAAAGTCGATTGAGCTGTTGATAAAATGAGCGGCGCTCTCGAACAAAGTTGGCGCGTCTGAGGATTGATAATCTGATATTCCTCTTCGACACCAATAGTAAATTCAACTTGAGGTGACATACCAGGCATCTCCTTTGCTTGGATGCTGTCATGCTATTCGTTTTGCTTATTTCATTCAATTCTGTCTGAACAAATTAGAAGCTCTTAGCCGTTAGCTACTAGCAATTAATGGGGGTAAAAGACCCGCCACTAATTGTAGACCACCAAAATTAAAGATTTGGTGGGGATCGTGTAAGTAAACTAGCTAAGAGCTAATAGCTATTTGATAATAAGCGATCTTCATATCCTAAATTGCCGGTCGAATAACTATATCTATCTTTAGGATGGATGTATCGAACTGTAGCGATCGAGGAAAATTGGAGACAGTAACTATGAGAACGAAGAAGATAAGATTTCATGATACAGAGCAAACTCACCTTCCCAAGCACTGAGGCTGAAGCAAAAAATAAGCCAAAGAGATTACCAACCTCAGATTATTACGATCCCGCAGAACAGCAATTTATTCAACTGCTCGCAACAGAGGATTTAGATCAAAAACTGGCTGCGGGGTTACTAGATGCGAGTGAATTTGAAAGAGCGATCGCTATAGCAATTGAAGCAGCTTACAAAGGAACAGCCGAAGATAATGCCTCACACCGCTTTTTACAGCGCGTCCTTTATCGCATCAATCGGCTAAAGCTCTTCTGGTATGATGATTTGCAGCACTACACTAACGAGCGTTCTCTCTACTTAAAAACGGTACGGGATGAAATTGAGGAAGCTTGGCAACAGTGGGAAGCAGCACAACTCGACGTGGCAGCGTATCGAGAAATGAATGTAAGACAAGCACTAATCGCTCGCGTCGCTGCTGATATCGATCCGCCCTTGTCCGATGATAATCTTTTCTTTCGCGAACAAGTCACCGAAGTAGGCTATCGTCGTTTAGTGGCGATCGCTTCCTTGGATGGATTGGTCGAAGCAAGTCAGCTTTCCCGCACTCTAGGGGGCGTTGGTAATGAGGTACATTCCGTGCTTACTCGCTTGCTTATAGAGGAATATGGCGGCAGTCGCTTGGCTCGCAAGCACTCCACTTATTTTACAACCATGCTCGAAGAGCTAGACATGCAGACCGAGCCGGAGGCATACTTAGATTTAGTTCCGTGGGAAGTTTTGGCGATCGTCAATCATAGTTTTCTTTTAACCGAGCGGAAACGTTATTTTCTGCGCTATATCGGCGGACTGCTTTACGGGGAGCTTACCGTTCCAGCCGCGTTCCGCAACTACCAAGTGGCTGGGGAGAGACTCGGACTATCAGACGCTGCTATGAGTTATTGGAATCTGCATATTAAAGTAGACGAACTGCACGGTCGCTGGATGCTGGACGACGTTGCTCTACCCCTTGTAGACAAGTATCCAAATGATGCTTGGGAACTAGTTTTTGGTTACGACCAGCAAAGATTGTTGAGCAATCGCGCTGGTGCTGCTGTAACGCAAGCAGTACGGGAAGCTGAGATAACTGCTTAATTGTTAAATGTAGGCGAAGCCCTACCCTTGGGTATGCTTCGCTAAACCATAAAACTAAATTACAAACTAGTCATTAACTTCACTAATTCAGTGGATAAATCAACCATGCAACCCGGCTTTTTTGTAAATAAAACCCCTGCTAAAAGGTAAATATTTTTTGAATAAAAAGCTTGATTATTTCTTCGCAGCTCTTTAATTCTGTCTAAAACCTTTGGCTCTGAACTATAATATCCAAATTGGATAGGTGAAATGATAAAATCAGAAACCAAATAATCTTTTATCTTTGCATAATCTATCAAGCCCACGGGATTTGAATAACTGGAAACTAGAACCAAGATATTTTGATAATTCAACGCTAGAAGCTTTTTAGTAACACTAATTCCGTCTATTCCACCATGCAATAAAGGTTGATAAATTTTATTATCTAATGCTGGAAGATAGGGAGGATTAGAAACCAGATAATCAGCCGGTAATTTAGCAAAATCAAACAAGCAACGATTATGAATTCTGTATTTATCAGTTAATTCATATTGCTTAATTTTGGAGATAGCATTTTGATAAGCTGAACTATTGAGTTCAAAACCATGTATAGTTCCATCAAAATTTGTCCTGAGCAGCGATTTAATAACTGGACTTCCGTCTCCAGAACCAAATTCAATAATAGTTTCTGATTTTAAACAATTGTTTAAAACTAATGTTTCTAAACAATGGGAATAAAAATTAGATTCCTCCGGACAAAAAAAAATGTTTTTTAATGGCTGAGATGAAGTAAGCATGCAACTAATAAAAAAACAACTATAAAAAATTCAATACGTAAACAACCTTACAAACATCTATCTTTAGAGAGTGAAATATATTAATGAATGTATTCCAGCTAACTATAACTTCTGATAGAGATAAGCGTGTGATGAAATATAACTCGATCGGACGAAAATAGCCATCATCTTTTCATGCCAGTTCTAAATTATTTGTGAAAAGTTCTAACATTTAGTAAAAAGAGGTATTAGGTTTTTCTACTCGTTAAAATTCGCTCTAAAAATTAATCCCGTGCTTCTCCTTTTAAGAGAGTTTAAAGAAGTACCTTAATAGAAGGAACACAGGAGAGCGGTGCGATGGCTACAGATTTGAGGCTGATAGTTGAAATGGTAACGGTATTGGGAGCGGCGGCAACAGGGGGATATATAGCCAATCGTCTCAATCAGCCAGTATTGTTGGGATATTTACTAGGTGGTATGGTCATCGGACCGACAGGCTTGGGATTGATTGCTCTCGAAGGCGATATCGAAGTGCTAGCAGAGGTTGGCGTTGCCCTACTGTTGTTTGCCCTGGGGGTAGAGTTTTCCTTAAAAGACTTGATGAGATTGCGGACGATCGCTTTTGGTGGTGGTGCTCTCCAAATTTTGTTGACCATTCTGTTAGGGGGAGGGTTAGTTTATCTAACGGGTTGGGTCGAAACGATACCCAAAGCAATTTTTGTAGGAGCCGTACTTTCTCTCTCTTCTACTGCAGTCGTACTCAAAAGTTTAATCGAGCGCAATGAGGTACAGACAAGTCACGGTCAGATTATGTTGGCTATTTTGATCGTGCAAGATCTGAGCTTAGGAATCATGCTAGCAATCTTGCCAGCACTGACTCAACCCCCGAATATTATTGGAACGGCTCTGTTGGCTGCTGTTCTCAATTTTTTTCTTTTTATCGGGGTAGCTATTGTTGCTGGTGTTTGGTTAATTCCCTTTTTAGTCCGGCTGATTGCTCGTACTGGTTCTCAAGAGTTATTTTTGCTGGGTATTTTGGTACTGGCTTTAGGCATTGCCCTGGTTACCTCAGTTATGGGTTTGGGAATTGTTATGGGAGCATTTGTCGCCGGACTGATGATTTCTAACGTAGAGTATGCCGATCATGCGCTCGATCGCGTTTTACCCATGCGGGATGTCTTTGCCACGCTCTTTTTTGCCTCCATTGGCTTGCTGATCGATCCGGCTTTTTTGTTAGCTAATGTCTGGATATTGCTGGGACTAGTAGCGATCGCCATGGTGGGGAAAGCAGTTATTGTCACTATTCTGGTCAGATTGTTCGGTCATTCCCTTAAAACCGCTCTCACTGTAGGTCTCGGTATCAATCAAATCGGTGAATTCTCCTTTGTTCTGGCAGGAGTCGCCCAAAGTCAGGGGCTATTTTCTCCCAGATTTTATGGACTGACCGTAGGAACGACGGCGGCAACTCTATTGATTACGCCGTTTTTGTTAAGATTAACCCCTTATCTGTTTGTCAGGTTAGAACGTTTACCTTTCCTAGGCTCAATTTGGCAGGCAAATCAAACCCCTCGTTTTGTCGGAGTCGAGGAAGAACTTACCGGACATGTGGTGGTTGCTGGGTTTGGTAGAGTGGGACAAACTCTAGTAAGGATGTTGTATTTTCAAGGTTACAAAATCTTGGTTATAGACAATAATGAAGCGACGCTACAAACTCTACGGGAGCGCAAAATTCCTTATCTGTTTGGCGATGCTTCTAGCAATCTAGTTTTGGAAAAAGCCAATCTTCCTAAAGCTAAGGCAATGGCGATCGCTCTGCCCGATCCTCTGGCGACTCGCTTGACCCTTAAACGAGCTATAAGTATTGCGCCGGATTTGGATATTACCGTACGGGCTCATGTCAATGAGGAAATTGATGTTCTCTATCAATTAGGTACTCAAGAAGTAGTGCAGCCGGAATTTGAGGCTGCTTTAGAAATGGGAGTTCATCTGTTATTGAGATTGGGGGATTCAGCCTACGAGGTACAACAAGTAGTCAACCGCTACCGCACGAGACGATATCGCGATATTATGCCAGAACGAGAAGAATACTGGAGAGTTGCCGACTTAGAAGCGGTCATCGAAGGACTACAAGCACAGTGGTATAACCTGCCACAGGATTCTCCCTTGCTCGGACTGACTCTGGCTCAAGCCAGAATACGTCATTTGACGGGAACCACGATTATGGCGATTAAACGTAACAAGACACTCTACCGCTATCCGTCAGGGGAAATGAGATTTGAGGAGGGCGATCGCCTGCTAGTGGTAGGTAACTCTGAAGAAAGGGCAGCCTTTGAAAATCTACTTGAAGGTATAAATCGACCAAATTAAACAAAAATAAAGTTTCGTTCCATAACTACATCAATCGAATTTGACTCGATGAAATGAAATTTATGTAGCTTAAACGAACGGATTGAAGCGAGGACCCAAAGCTAAAGAATTGTTTTGACAATAGTAAGCAAATCACCTTAATATGCCAGCAGTTTGGTTGAATTTTTGTCAATAAATTGCTTACTGAAAAAAACTTCCTTCAGTTACCTTAGTTAAGTCATGTCAAGCTACAACCCTTGATTTTCAGACGTCTGGATTGGATTTCCAACTAATGGAATTATCTCAAAGAAAAAATTCTTGTTTTGTGAAGCTTTCAAAAAGATTTTGTATCTAATTTTTTTAAAATAAGTCGATAATTAAAAAAATCACCAGCTTTTTTTAGTATTGTTCAATAATATGGTTTGTTTTAACAATTTGACCCCTCTTAATGAATCAGAAAGAATCAAATCGATTAATCATTAAACAAGAAACTGCATCGATGTATACTCGCGATGGCATCAGGTTAGATGCGGATATTTATCGTCCCGAAACAGACGAACGATTGCCAGTCTTGCTCATGCGTCAACCCTATGGAAGGGCGATCGCTTCTACAGTAGTTTATGCTCATCCCAGTTGGTATGCTGCTCGCAGTTATATCGTCGTTATTCAAGATGTCCGGGGTAGGGGAACTTCTGAAGGAGAATTCGAGCTATTTGCCCATGAAATAGAAGATGGAATCGATACCGTTAACTGGGCATCACAATTACCGGGAAGTACGGGCGAAGTGGGCATGTATGGCTTTTCCTATCAGGGTATGACCCAACTTTACGCTGCCGTAGATCGCCCTTCTGTTCTCAAAGTTCTCTGTCCGTCTATGGTTGCTTACGATCTATATTCGGACTGGGCTTATGAAAATGGAGCATTTTGTCTGCAAGCTAATCTAAGTTGGGCAATTCAAATAGCTGCCGAAACTGCCCGTTTGCGCGGCGATGAAGCTGCTTTTGGACAACTTTATGCCGCTTCTCATAATTTACCCCTAGGCGATCCCGCTTTGCGGGTGCTGCCGCACTGCCTTCCTGCCAGTCCCGCTCTACTTAAAGAATTAGCACCAGATTCTTTTTATCACCCTTGGCTCGCTCATCCCTACCCTGGAGAATATTGGGAGAAGCTGTCTCCAAAAACCTTAATTCAAAATGTAGACTTACCCATGTTGCACATCGGAGGATGGTTCGATCCTTATCTGCGAGGTGCGCTGAATTTATATAAAGAAATGGCAACCAGAAGCAAATATCCCCAGCATTTAATTGTCGGTCCTTGGGCGCATTTACCTTGGGGACGTAAGTTAGGTGCAATAGACTATGGTATCGAAGCAGCCAGTCCGGTCGATGAAGCCCAGATACACTGGTTCGACTATTTTCTCAAAGGTAAAGATACGGGGATAAACACGGAATCGCCAGTGAGTTTATTTGAAATGGGAACTAATCGATGGCGTTATTTCGATTCTTTTCCCAACCAAGAGCAAAAAATATATTATCTAGCTAGTGATGGTTTAGCCAATCTGCGCGACGATGGAGGAACGCTTTGGGAGTATGAAACGAAAACCCAACCAAAGTCTTTGTCTTTCAGCGACTCATTAGAAACAAATCTGGTTGAAGAGAGCGAAAGAGAATTTACCAATACTATCGATACTCTAGTTCACGATCCCTGGCGTCCAGTCCCTGCATTAGGCGGTCATGCTGCTTTTCCTGGAGGTTCTTTTGACCGTTCCCTGCTCGATTGCCGTTCGGACATCTTAACTTATACTTCTGCCCCTTTAGATGAAGATTTACATATTGCTGGCGAGGGAATAGTAGCAGTTTACTGTACCGCCGATACACCTAGTTTTGACTTGTGTGCGGTTTTATCAGAAGTATATACCAATGGTCGAGCCTATAATTTCACTCAAGGATACATTCGAGTAGACTCAGAACAAATACCAATCAAAATTCCTTTACAAGCAACTTGTACCCGCATTGCCAAGGGTAACTGTTTACGTCTAAGTTTGAGTGTTGCTTGTTTTCCTGCCTATCCAGTTAATCCCGGTAACGGTAAATTGCCAGGGGAAACTCGTTTAATAGAAGCACGGATTATTACTTTAACAGTTAAGTCCGGCAAGGATTATCCCTCTCAAATTCAGTTATCTATAGTTGCTTGATATTGATAAGTTTCTTCCTGTTAACTTATTGATAGCAATCCTAATACCATTTCTCAAAAGTAACAAAAGACTTAATCAAGGATTTTGAAAACTTCCAATACTATTTAGGAATAAGGAGTATGCTATATTATTTCCAAGCGTAAAAAGCTAACACTCCAATACTAAATGCGGTTAAACAGACAAGAGCGAGAATGAGTGCAGATAACCATCGACTATAACCTGCTGCTTGAAGATCTAGCTTGACTAACATAGCAGCAGCCAATAGTACAAATAGTCGAGTAAAAAAAGCAAACCATCGGATGACCAGTGCAAAAGCCAAAGCCCCAAAAATAACGGATAAAAAAGCTCTTACTTCTGACTTTAGCCATTTACTCATACTAAAAGTCATGAGAGTGACTGGGGCTGTGAAAACCGTAGAGATTAAAAGAACCCAAAGACATCCCAAGCCATAAACCAATACAAAAGCAATATTTTTTTCTATTATCCAGCCAAATAATTCTCCCCCTTCAAGAAATAATTCAAACCAAGGGGTATAAAGCCATCCAAAAACCCCATAAACAAGTATGAGCAAAATTAGAGAAGGCCAGGGAATTTTTCTGAACCAAGCCATGAATTGAAGTAGCGAGCAAGGAATGGGGAATGGGGAACAGTCAATAATTATTAATTATCCATTATCAATTATCCATTATCCATTAACTTCTGACTTCTGCTATAACAAATACTGTGAGGTAGCACGGCTGAAAATCCGAAATAAATCCGAACTCTCAGCAGTGCCCAAGAGCAGGTAAACTGGCTCGAACACTGCCCTATGACCTCAAATATTTTTTGTTTTAATGTTTCGATGTTATTTGCTATGTCAACTCTCAATTAAGACATAGTTTGGATGATGTAATCAAAATAAGGAGAAGCTTCTTGAGCATCTTCGTTGCTAAGAAGAGCCAAGGAAGCATTTTTGAGACAACGAATTGCATCAACCATACCGGGTACGGGTACGTTAAGAGAGTTATACATTTCCCTCACGCCGATAAGACCAGTTTTTTCAATCGGCTCTTTATCTCCAGCCAGAACGCCATAGGTAACTAAGCGCAAATACCAACGAAAATCCCGCAGGCATTGGTTGTACTGACGTTGTCCGTAGGCATTACCTCCAGGTGCTCTATACTCTGGATGCAGTCTGAACAGATCTTTACTAGCTTTATCGACGATTTTCTTTTCGTTTTCTGCTATGGCTTCGGCAATACGCACCCTTTGTTCGCCAGTTTTTAAAAATTTGTTGATTCCGTCTAGTTCGCCGCTACTAGGATAGCGGAGTTCATCATCGGCTCTGAGAATAACTTGACTAACTACGCTCATAATATTGGGATGAATTTAATTAACATCAATAATATTAGTATGCCAGCAGAGGTGAACGGGTAAAAATATCTTGCCATTCGGCACCCGATAGCGATCGCTGTTGAAGCTCGATTTTAAAGCAAGCTCGAGCAGCCTCACTTAAAGTTTCTACTAAAGTAGGAATGAGGTTATTGTTTTTATGGGGGAACAACTGCTGAAGATTGGCTGGCGCAGGCTGAGCAAATAACTGCTCGAACAAAGCTCGGTCGGTAGAAAGCATCATCGAACCGTGCTGTAAAATAGCTTTACCCCGTCGCAGTTGAGCACTGCCTATCGCCTTCTCTCCCGTAGCAGTCACCAAATCTGCACTAGTCGCCGTCGCAAAACAGTTGGGGTTATCTATATATTCTCTGGCAGCAGTACCGTAATACAGCTCGACACCGAGCGATCGCCAACCATCAATTAAAAACTGACAAATTTGTTTGTAAACTTCTAAACGTTTGCCAGGCATAGCTGAGGCGATCGCTGCATAAGTTAAATCTCCCTGATGCAACACTGCTCTACCTCCGGTGGGACGGCGTACTATTTCTAGGGGTTTTCCCTGCCAGAGCAATTCGCGCCAGTAAGGGGGATACTCTCGTTGATGATAGCCAAGAGAAATTGCTGCCGGAGACCAAGTATAAAATCTCAGAGTAGGAGGGTGTTGTCCTTTACGGTGTTTCTCTAGCAACCAGCGATCGATCGCCATCTGTACTTCACCCGGAGCTTCGAGTAAGGGAATCAAACGCCAAACAGAATTGGTCATTGGTCATTAGTCATTGGAGCTGTTATTCCCTATTCTCTATTCCCTTTTACCTATCCTGTTCCCCGTTCCCTGTTCACTGATGAATATCTAAGCTGCGCCAAATTCTTCTTGAAAAACTTCGTCATTGTCATCGGCAATAGTAGCAACCAAAGTAATAATACGAGAAATTTCTCCTGGATAAAGATCGGCAACGGTTCGTTCTGAGGAAACCATCACTCGATTGTCGTGAATACTAAAACAAGTTTCAAATGTGCCAGACCAATTCATTTCCAGTAGTTTACGCATTAATCCAGCTTCGTCTTTTGCTGGCAGCTTAAAAACAGTAGCCCAGACTTTGAAAAGGTCATCATCGCTTTCTCCGGTTAGCTGAACGAATACCTCCACTGTTCCGTACTGAAATTTCCAAATACTTCCGTCTTCGGTGTGACTCACCATCGCTGTATCTTCTTGATCTAAGCTCGAAATCACTGTCTCGATTACCTCTTGATGGCTAGAAGTATTCTCGATTAACTCCTCAATTGATTGAGTACTATCTGAATTTAAATTGGAACGTTGGCTGATCATGGCAGTTTTAGTTATTCAGTTTGATGTAAATCTGCATCTAGTATGAATGGTTACCGAATTTTTGTCGCCAATTAATTGTAACTTGCCCATGCCTTAGGGAGACGTTCCAGGGAACATCTCCACTGAATTTATGCAGGTTTATGGGCAATCCAATATTTGCTGACAAAATGGTTTTCTCTTTGAATATCAACAAATCCTGCCTTTTCCAAACGCTCGACTAGATTATCAGTAGTGTAATGTCTGTAGTAAGGTTCGTGGAAAAGGATCGGGAAATTTTCCATCATCGTCTGGAATTCTGGCGAGTCGAGTGATTGAATCGAATCGCAAATGACCAATACCCCTCCTGGTTGCAGTACGCGGAAGCACTCTTCCATGACCCGTTGGCGAGAATTGGCGGGCAATTCATGAAACAGAAAAACCGATGTCAGCCCGTGAAAATAGCCATCCAAGTAGGGTAATTTTTCTGCATTAGCCTTTAATAATTGGGGCAATTCTCCAGGAATTTCTGATAATAGTTGATTGGCTTTACGTAGATAAGCCGGAGATAAATCTATCCCAAATAAAGCTGCTTTGGGTAAAGCCGCCCGAATCATTCTAAGAGTACGTCCCGTTCCACAAGCTACATCGAGGACACGGATTTGCTGGGATGGGACAGTAGCAAAGGCAGTTAGTCCTTGTTTTAGAGGAGCAAGAATTCGTCGCCGCATGGCATCAGCTGTTCCATTAAATAGAATCTCTACCTGTAAGTCATAGAGATTAGCAGACAGATCGCTAAGATAACCGTCTGTTTGGTAGTGAAAGTTTTGGAGATAGTAAGCTGGATAGCCTTCTTTATCTATTTCTGATGCAAATTGTTGATACTCTTTTTGTTGTAATCTTTCCCAGATTTTCGGCATATCGAGCCAAACTTCTGGATAGTAACGAAAGAAATCCGACCATGGGTTATCGAACAACAGACTAGCTGGATATACTCCTCGTTGTGCATCCTGCCAATCAGCTTCCTGCAGCTTGACTAACCTCTGCTGTAATATTTCTAGGGTTTCTGAGGAGAGAGGTTTGGTTTTTTGTTGTTGTTCGGGAACAAAAAGATCAGTTAGTTGATTGCTCAAGGTTTTGTGAGCAAGACCGAACATGGTTTTACCTTGCTGGAAAGTTTGGTAAGCAAGTTTAGTCAGATCGGGCAGAAATCGATCGATGTTTGGAATTGATTGCATAAATATCAAAAAATGATAACAATAATGCTCGATAAAGTGGATCGTTGAAATGATTAGGCTTAGTCAGGTTAGGCTAGCTGACTATGACATATTATTGAATGTATAAAGTTTTATTTTGTTTTGTAAATATATCTAATTAAATAGATTCAACTTAAATATATTCGACCAGTAGACTGAGGTAAAAATAAAGCTACCTTTTTAGAGCAACGAAACCCTTATCTTATAAGCATTGTAACTAGCTCGTTCCGGTAACGAGAAGGGAATCGCCACCAACACTACTAGCAATTCCTTCTCACAGAAAATTATTTTTCTCTCCTGTAAAATATCTATTGAAGTATCTTCAAGATCGATTAGTTTAGGAAAACTAATCCTGACCTGCCAACCAACAATTGTTTGTTCGAGATAGCGGCCAAACTTAATTAACGGGGGTTCAATATCTGCATCAAGATTGAATTTCGATCTCGCGCGATTTACTAGGCGAGTTATGTTGTTTTTTTCTACAACTGCATCGTTTCAAAGCATATATAATAACTATCGCTAAAATTTAGAACTTTATTGATTTTTGTCTGTAATAATTTTTTATAGAAGATTGCCTTCATCGTTGTCCCAAACATGAGTTTATCTTTTAACAAGCTGGGTGTCTACCTAGGAATGTTGGCATTAGGCTGTAGTGCGGGGTTTTGGGGGAGTCGCTACCTGAGCAAGCAACCAGTAATTGGGGAACAACCTCAGAGCCGTCCGGTTCCAATACCATCTTTTACCCGCCAATTCAATTCAGCAGAAGAGTCAGAAAATGTTAACTTTATTGCTCAAGCGGTACAAAAAGTAGGACCTGCGGTTGTCCGTATTGATGCGGCTCGACAAGTAGCCAAAACACCATCAGATACGTTTGACAAACCCTTTTTTCGCAGGTTTTTTGGTAATGATGCACCCCTCCCGCCAGAAAAGTTTGAACGGGGTACTGGTTCGGGATTTATCATCGGTTCTGATGGTCGCTTAATTACGAACGCTCATGTGGTGGAAGGTTCGGATAGAGTCAAAGTGACCCTTGGAGATGGTCAAATTTATGAAGGAAAAGTAGTCGGCACTGATTCTGTTACCGATATAGCAGTAGTTAAAATTGAAGCCGTTGACTTACCTACAGTTGCTTTTGGCAAAGCAGAAAATCTCACTCCAGGAGAATGGGCGATCGCTATTGGCAATCCCCTCGGTTTAGATAATACAGTTACTGTGGGTATTATTAGTGCCCTCGGTCGCTCTAGCACTCAAGTTGGTGTTCCCGACAAACGAGTCAAATTTATTCAAACCGATGCAGCAATCAATCCTGGTAACTCTGGGGGACCTCTCCTTAACGCACGAGGAGAAGTGATCGGTATCAATACAGCAATTCGTGCAGATGCTCAAGGTTTGGGTTTTGCTATTCCTATTGAAACGGCTCAACGTATTGCCAATCAATTATTTACTAAAGGGAAAGCCGAGCATCCTTATCTCGGTATCCACATGGTTACTCTAACGCCCCAAGCAAAGGAAGAAATTAATCTCCAAAACGAGCTGAGTTTTAAGATAACAGCAGATAAAGGAGTCTTGGTCGTTCGTGTCGTTCCCCAATCTCCTGCTGCTAAAGCAGGCTTTCAACCAGGAGATGTGATCGATAAAATTGAAGGTCAGCCAGTAGAAACATCTGTTCAAGTACAGGAACGAGTAGAAGTCAGTGAAATTGGCGAAGCCTTAGAAGTTGAAGTAAAACGTAGCAGCGAAGTAAAAATTCTTGAAGTACGACCGGGAGCATTTCCTCAAGGCGAGTTCGAGTAAGTACTCTTTTACCAAGTCAGTCTCCCACGAGAAAATCTCACAACCAAGGATGAAAATGTGCTACTTTCGCAAATAGTACTCCAAATCGAGGTTGTGGTTCAGTAGTGCCCTAAAAAGCCTGAAAGTCAGTCTAATCCTG
>JADEWQ010000234.1 GCA_015207585.1 Pleurocapsales cyanobacterium LEGE 06147
TTAGCTCAGGTTACGTTTTCCGCACAGGCTAGACAACTGTTTTGTCCTGCTGGAACTAATTGGCATTTAGTTCTTTGCAAGCCCCCGCTAAATTGCTCTTAGCCATTAGCGGTGGGTAGTTGACACAAATAATAATAAAAATAAATTATTCTTTGATTTTATAGCGATCCACCATTCGCGGTTACGGAGGATTTCGCCTCAAGCAGCCAGAAATTCTTCGTTATCTTGGAATGACACGAGTCAGGTGCGATCTAGTGTAGCGATCGCATTTAAATTATAATCGAAACAGATCGTGAAATTAATGCTAATGCGATCGCATAGTAATGAAATCTTTACTTAATTTAGGTATTAGATGGAATGACTGCTCGAGTACCCCAAGAAAAAAATACTACTAATCTCTACGAACAAGACTACTATCTCTGGCTGAAAAACACAGCTCAACTCCTGCGCGACGATCAGTTATCTGAACTAGACAAATTGAACCTAATTGAAGAACTTGAAGACATGGGGAGGAGCGAAAAAAGAGCGGTTAAAAGCAATCTTATTAGAGTATTGCAACATCTTTTAAAATGGAAATATCAACCAGAAAAACGCTCAGATAGTTGGTTAAGCACTATTGTTGAACATCGTCAAAGAATTATTCTTGCCTTTGAAGATAGCCCCAGTCTCAAAGGTTATTACTTAGAGGTATTTGATAAATGCTATCAAGATGCCCGAAAAAATGCAGCTACAGAGACTAGACTTGCTCTTACTGTTTTTCCAACTCAATCTCCTTTCAATCCACAAGATACTCTCAATCCAGATTATTTACCAGATTAGTAATAATATCTAATTAATAAAAAAAATTAGAATTAAATGGCGCTCACTATAAAATATTTCTAAAAAATTAACTAAATTAATTTTAGTTTAATAGCTGTTAGCTATTAAGAGATGTTTTTAACATAACTATCTTACTTATTTTTATTTAAAATCCTATAGTACTATAGATAAATTACTCAATTGACATTATTGGTTAAACAGGTTAGTAATTGATTAAATTTATATTCTTAAGCAATATATCTTTAAGGCTATGATTACAACCTGGAAAGAACTAGCTCACGAATATTTACTTAAACAAGATTACTTGGCAGTTGCTCACTATTACGAAGAAGCCTTAGAAACAGAACCAGAAAATTATCATTATTATTGGTATTTAGGATTGGCTTATTTACTACTAGGACAAGAAGACGAAGCACAAGCAACTTGGCTAGTAGCTATGCCGGCAGAAAGTCCAGAGGAAATCGAAGTATGGACGACATATTTAGTAGAAATTTTATCAACTGAAGCGCAACGGCAAGAATCGTTAGGTGATTATCAAAAAAAGTTGGCTGATTAGAGGACATATTCGCGAAATTGCTCCAAAACTACCATTTTGTTTAATAAATATTTTTTTTCTGCACAGGCATTAAGGCGACTGCAAAAAGCGAACCCTTCGCTTCGATCAAAACCGCATTTATCCCATATTTACCTGGATAAATGGATAGTTATACCCAATTATTGCTACTCGATTATAATTATTATCGACAATCCCTGTAGGGGCGTTACTATGGACCCTTCGGGAACGTACTCTCCAGGAAGCGCGAATCGCCTCTACAATAAATATTTAATCTGCTAAAGGTATGCTCCAAATGCGATCGCACTTTCAACTTCTCAGACTTCTAAGACTGTTTTAATACTTTCTACATAACCTCAAATTTATCTAATGCTCTTAATTTTTGGGCTTGTTGGGTTAAATAATCACTTTTGACTATTAATAGTAATTAATAATTTTGGTAATTTCTACTTTTAGTTTGGGTAACTCATTTTCAATGATTAACCACACTACCTTTAAATTAACTCGAAAATACTCATGAACGATTATATTTCTAAAATCCGCAATATCCTGCCATTGGATCTGATTATGTTTTTGTTTAAAATCTTGTGACATTGCTCTTACTGCTTCCCCAATAATTTGTAGATGGTAGATAATCTATGTTTGAATTAATTCATCTTCAAAAAAACTATCCTTTCCCCGACAGGAATACTTTTCAACTTTGGCAATCGCTTCCTCAATATCTCTAATTCGTTCGAGATCGTCTCTCATATAGAAATAGCCTTTTGTAAAACACGGTCTTTAATTCTTGGGTTTAAATCACTGGCGATCGCTACATCTACTTTTCTGTGTAACAAGTTTTCTAAATCTCTAATTAAAAGAACGGGAAACCATGGGCTTAATCGACTTAGATCGCTAGGTAGATCGATTAAAAAATCAATATCACTTTTGTCATCATCTTCTAGTCTAGCCACCGAACCAAAAAGCCTGACATTTTCTGCGCCGTGTAAAGTAGCTATTTCTATAATTTCTGTTCGTTTGTTTATTATTAAATCGTATAAACTCATCTAGTTTCTCGGCAGGAGACTCCCGCTATACCCGTCGAGGGTTAGCGGCGAGAGGAATGCCGAGTCCTCCATAATAATGTTTACAGATTTCGTGATAAAATGTAAGGCATGACTGAACGGGCC
>JADEWQ010000060.1 GCA_015207585.1 Pleurocapsales cyanobacterium LEGE 06147
CGCCGTTATGCTTGTCGGTCTGGATTTCTCGAGGGCAGTTTGGATGTGGTCTCTGATTGGAGTGAGAATCCCCAAGGCAAAGTCAAGTTTTGGCATCTGTGCACTGAGGTCGAATCTTTATTAGATCAATTACAACCTAGCCAAAATTATGGAGGTCTGGAGAGCAGTGAGTAATCGATTCGAGCCTGTAGAGAGTGTAATTAAAAAACCGCTGACGGCAACAGAAATTCAACATTGGATGATTTCTCATCTGGCTGAACTGCTAGAAGTAAAGACAGATGAAATCGATGTGACTATTCCCTTCAATCGCTATGGTCTAGATTCTTCAGAAGCAATCGGTTTGACGGGTGAGCTAGAGGATTGGCTGGGACACCAACTTCATCCTACTTTACTGTATGATTACCCCACCATTGAGAAACTTGCCCAATATGTGGCTTCGTTGAAGTAAATCCTCTTTTTTCATCCAATTCTCAGTTGTTTTGTCAGGAAAGTAGCATGGTAAGCCTTATCAAAACGCCAGATACTAGAAATAAATATTGGAAACCGTTCGAAGGGAAGACAAAAAACCATCGCAAAATAGTCGAAGTCACCTATCGGAGCAACGCTAATTCCGACTATACAGAGAAAATACAGGAGCTGGAAAAAAATTTCGATTACAGTACTAATAGTGATTATTATTGGACTGAACCGGAGCAATCACTCCTTTACGGTACCCCCCTCTACAAGGCTGCTTCTCCCACCCAAAAAAAGGCTCTCAATCACCTCTATTGGGTCATACAGAACAACAATACTGCTGCTAGCGAAGTTAATACGATTATTTACAATCAGGTTACGGCTGGAGTTTTTGAAGCTGTTGGTGGTTATGAAACACTCTGTCGAGAGTTGGAGCTTGAAACTTCGCAGGAATATCATCACATTCATGCTTTTCAGAAAATTGGTTATAAGACGAAGGTGGCACTATTAGGAAAAAAAAGGTTTAGCAATTCTCTGGATGGGAAGTCGAATAAGTCAACTCAGAAAAATTCGTTTTTCTCACAGTATCAAGATTCTGCCTTGCGCTTCATCGCCAAGATGATGCTTAAAAATAAAGATTACTGCTCTTCGAGGTATTTAAGAGAGTTAGAGAAAAAAAATGAGTTTTTTCCCACTCCAACTCAGGGGTCGGGAGGACGATTTGCACCTCCGTCCCTGCTAAAGTTTTTCACCTTAAATTGGGGAAGTTCGCCTTTTTTAGCATGTCATTATTATGCATTGCGCTACATATCTAATGCCCTTCTCAAAAGTCAAGAACATCCTCGCTCCCAGTATTTTAAGAAACTAGAGAAACAAGGCGAGTTTATCTCAGCTCCAACGGCTGTTTCTCATTACCATTTTTTAGATGAGTCCTTCCATAGTACAACTTCCCAGATTGTTGGTCAGGATATGTACAAGGATTTTCCCAAGCCAACGGCTTACGAAAAGTTTGTGGCTAATGTGGCAGTTTACCGGGCACAGCGTCATGTTATTAACTATCACGGAGGACTCTCTAGTGGACTTCCTGCTCGCTGTTTTCATGATGACTCCTTTTTCATGAGCTTTATCTATCAGCTACTACAGACTCCTCTATTTGAGATGTCTAGTCGAGAAGCACTCTATTGGATGGAGAAATGCTTCTGTCAAGAACACGAAGGTTTCGAGATTGCCAGCAAGTATCACAAAGGCTTTGTCTCAGATTTTCGTCGATTTTTCGACCGTCTCGATTATCTGTGGCCTGTCAATCGTGAAATGCGTCTCATAGATTCGGGAGATTCTGTTGCCGAGGGTTTTCAAAGTAGCATCAAGACCTTTAAACAGTTCTCCAGTTCGGTCACCTGTGGGAACGGTTAGAACAAGTAGGTAGATCTTGACTGGAATGGTATTTTTAACGCTAGTTTATTAGGACTTACGCATTTACAGAAAATGTTAATCATGCATTCTAGATAGGGCAAGTACTAGACAGGTTCTCTAAAATATACTCGCGCACAACTTTTGTGAAGAGATTCCTTGGCAATTTGTACCAATTGGAAATTATTTTTTCAAAACCCATTAACCTTAAGGAAATATAGCGGTAGTCAAAAAGATTAGGACACATTGAATAGCCCAAATCATTGCAGTTTAAGAATTATACTTCTGTACGCGCTCCCGAAGGGTCCATAGCGACTACCGAAGGTCTTCCTGGCTGAGGGGTTGTGGGCGGAACCATTTCCGCCCTTTAAAAACCCCGTCCTGACTCCTGCTATAAATGCTTGAAGCAAGCAAAATATGTGTGTTTTAATTGCATAGCTATTTCTAACCATAAAGTGACAGATTTCACACACTTGTTTGATATCAAATCCGGTTAAACAACTTCACTAAAAATAGCTAAAATTTGCGTTTTGGTCTGATTGCATCTGTGGGCGATTAGGCTAATTTGATCTGATTGTCCGCTGAAATTTCAATTCCCTAATGAGTATCGTGAATTGTCATAAATTCACTTTGGGATATCATTTTAAGCTTTTCTCATTTTTCTGCTAATCTACTGCATCCAACTTGCTTCGGTTCTGATAGCAGAAACAAAGTGTAATATTTCAGATTGGATTGTGCTGTAGAGGGTTTGCTAATTTCTATAATGTCCGATATCTATTTGTTAATACATCATTTTATCGTTTTATCAATGCGTATGTTCTAGAATTTTTTTTATTTGTTGAGCGATTCAACATCTATTAATGCCAATAATGAGTAAAATAAACTTGTCGATATCATTTAATTTTGCCTCAGATTTGGAAAAAGTAAAAATGCTCACATATTTTTTGCAAAAAATCATCCTAAGTTGGTTTAATTAAGATTAATAATGATACGGAGTTACAGATATCTAGATTGTTTTTTAAAGAGGATGTCTGAAAAGTAAAAAAGCTCTTGTTACGGTAGCCTGTCAATAGCTTAAAAAGACAGAAAACGAGAGTCACGATCCAATGATCTTCTACAGATCTAACATAGAAGTTACGCAGATGATAGAAGAATCAAGGGTAAGAGAGGGGGAAGGGGAAAGCCTTAGGCTTAAAAAAATGTTAAAGGGAAATAATTATTCCTTTTCCCTTTCCCCCTTCCCCTAAAAAAATTCCTTTTTCCAGTTTTATCCGAAAACTTAGTGCGTAAGTCCTGTTTACGAGCTTTTAAACATGCTGCCTTTGAATTCAAGTGAACAGAAATAAATCCAGTTGGCAAGTTTGAAATGGAACCAATAGCGATTATCGGTCTTGGCTGTCGTTTTCCCAAGGCTAATGACCCGACAAAATTTTGGCAGGTGCTGCGAGACGGTGTAGATGCTATTACCGAAGTACCTTCAGAGCGATGGGATGTGGAGGCGATTTATCACCCTCAACCGGCAACACCGGGGAAAATGAGCACTCGTTGGGGTGGTTTTTTAGAGCAGGTAGATCGGTTCGATCCCAGTTTTTTCGGGATTTCTCCTCGCGAAGCCGAGCGAATCGATCCCCAACAAAGGCTAGTGTTAGAGGTAGCCTGGGAAGCTCTCGAAAACGCCGGTATAGCACCGGAGCGAGTGGCTGGTAGCCAGACGGGGGTTTTTATTGGGATTGGCAACTACGACTATGCTAGAACTTTATCAAGAGATTGGAGTAGTATTACTGCTTATGATGGCACTGGAAGTGCCTTTAGTGTTGCTGCCCAACGCCTGTCCTACTTATTAGATCTGCACGGTCCAAGTGTAGCGATAGATACGGCTTGTTCCTCAGCCTTGGTTGCCGTCCACTTAGCCTGTCAAAGTTTAGAGAGTGGGGAGTCTGAGCTATGTCTAATTGGAGGGGTAAACCTGGTTCTGTCTCCAGAAGGAACCATTAGTTACTCTCATGCTGGAATGATGGCAGCTGATGGTCGCTGTAAAGTATTTGATGTGGCAGCTGATGGCTTTGTGCGAGGAGAGGGCTGCGGAATTTTAGTACTCAAGCGTCTTTCAGATGCTCTGAGGGATGAAGATAGGGTTCTGGCTGTGATTAAGGGGTCAGCAGTTAATCAAGATGGTCTTAGCAATGGACTGACAGCACCCAACGGACCTGCCCAGCAGGAAGTCATTCAGCAGGCACTAGCAAGGGCTGGTGCCACACCAGCACAAATTAGTTATGTCGAGGCTCATGGTACTGGGACCTCCCTCGGAGACCCGATCGAGATTCAGGCTTTAAAAACAAAGCTGATGCAAGGACGTAAACCAGACCAGCCTTGTTGGATTGGCTCAGTTAAAACTAATATCGGTCATTTGGAAGCGGCTGCGGGGATAGCTGGTTTAATCAAGGTAATTTTACAACTGCAATATGAAGAGATTGCTCCCCACCTGCATTTGAAGCAGCTCAATCCCTATATTTCTCTGGAAGGAACGCCCTTTTCTATCCCTACCCAGTGTCAACCTTGGCCTGCGGGTAAAGAGTCTCGCCTAGCTGGGGTAAGCGCGTTTAGTTTTGGCGGCACTAATTGCCACGTAATTTTAGAAGAAGCACCGATTCAAGTCAAAAATCAAAAGTCAAAACCTTTAGGGCGAGAGAGCTTACATTCTCCTTCTCCTACAAAGATGCTGTCGCGAACAGAAAAAGCTTCTCTGCAAGAAGGATTACACTCAACATCAACGGAAGGAATTTGTGAATTAAGCTCGGTCAAAAATGAAGATGTATTTGAGCGTCCTCTTCATTTATTAACTCTCTCAGCAAAAACTGAAAAGGCTCTAGAAGAATTAGTCACCTCCTATCAACAGCATCTGGAAACTTATCCGGAATTAGCGCTTACAGATGTGTGTTTCACCGCTAATACGGGGCGATCGCACTTTGAGCACCGCCTGGCTGTCGCCACTGAATCTACCTTACAATTGCGCCAGCAACTAAATGCTTTTGTCCGTGGGAGGGAAATTTCTGGATTGGTGAAGGGACGGGTGCGCAGCCGAAAGCGTCCGAAGATAGTTTTCCTCTTCACTGGTCAGGGGTCGCAGTACTCGGGTATGGGACGACAACTCTACGAAACGCAACCCACCTTCCGAGCTGCCCTCGATCGCTGCGATGAAATTCTGCGTCCCTATTTGGATCGACCTTTACTCAAAGTTCTCTATCCAGACGTATGGTCTTCTCATCCAAAATCTACAACCGATGCGAAGAAATCTTCAGATTTTGTTAGTGTAAGCGGAGGGGGATACAGTCCGGCGAAGCATTCGCGTGGGGAGCCGCAGGCTAGCTCGAATCATCGCAACCGGCACCAGCGAGCGAAGCGCGAAGTGCGATCGACATTAGACGAAACTGCCTATACTCAACCGGCTTTATTTGCTCTCGAATATGCCCTAGCCCAGTTGTGGCAATCTTGGGGCATTCATCCCGAAGCAGTCATGGGACATAGTGTTGGGGAATACGTTGCCGCTTGTATCGCGGGAGTTTTCAGCCTCGAAGATGGACTCAAGCTAGTGGCTGAACGAGCCCGCCTGATGGGGGCGCTGCCCCAAGAGGGTGAAATGGTGGCGGTGTTAGCCTCGGAAGCGGAGGTCGCCGCAGCGATTCGACCCTACACTCGAGAGGTCACAATTGCTGCCATTAATGGACCCGAAAGCTTTGTAATTTCTGGCAAGCGTCAGGCTCTCGGAACTATCTGTGCTAACCTTGAAGCACAAGGGGTGAAGACTAAATCCTTGAGTGTTTCCCATGCCTTCCATTCTCTTTTGATGGAGCCAATGCTCGCAGCCTTTGAACGAGTGGCAGCCGAGGTTACTTACTCATTACCCCAAATCGACTTAATTTCCAATGTCACCGGAGACCTAACCACGGCTGATATAGCGACCCCCGAATATTGGTGCCGTCATATCCGGCTACCCGTGCAGTTTGAGAAAAGCTTGAAAAGCTTACAGAAGCATGGATATAAAATCTTTGTCGAAATCGGACCCAAACCAACTCTACTAGGAATGGGTCGCCACTGTCTGCCAGCAATAGAGGAAAACGGCGGTGTGCCGCTACAATGGCTTCCTAGTTTGCGACCGGGACGGGAAGATTGGTCCCAGCTGCTGGAGAGTTTGGCTCATCTCTACATCAGTGGAGTATCAGTTGATTGGTCAGGCTTTGACCGAGACTATAGATGTCGCCGTCTGCAATTGCCTACCTATCCTTGGCAGCGACAGCGCTATTGGTTTGAGTCCTTAAACGAAGTACGCCGTCAATGGCAGTTACACAAAAGTTCCTCAACGGAGGTCATTCACCCCTTACTAGGTCAACGGTTGCACCTAGCCGGGACGAAAAAAATTCGTTTTGAGTGCCAAATTAGTCAAGATTCGCCTGCTTATCTAAGGCACCATCGCATTTACCAGACAGCCATCGTACCGGCCACAGCCTACTTAGAAATGGCTCTAGCCGCTGGAGCTGTCGTTTTTCAATCAAAGGCTCTGACGCTGGAAAAAGTTGCCATCCAGCAGACCCTAAGCTTGCCAGAAGCTCAAAGCAAAACCATCCAATTAATTTTGTCCCCTGAAGATTCGAAAACCTATTCCTTTGAAATATTTAGTCTCAAACTGGCTGAAGACAATTCAGAACCTTCTTGGACAGTTCATGCCTCCGGGAAAGTTTTGGTCGCTAGTCAAGAAGAGAGCAAACCGCCCCAGATTGACGAAGTCCAAGCAGGCGAGGGGCTGTCTCCGGAGGAAACCTCCGGAGCTTGTAAGCCCTGTTCCGGAGGGGCTATGTCTGCTGTACGACGGCAGACCTTGTATGCCCCGTCTGTCTCACGGCGGAGTACCTTGGACTTGACCGCCTTACAAGCCCAGTCTCACGAATCAGTGTCTATTGAAGACTATTACCAACAGTTCCGAGAGCGAGGCATGGAATATGGTTCTAGCTTCCAAGCCATTCAACAGTTGTGGAGGCATCCAGAAGGCTCCCTCGGTCAAATTCAGTTACCAGAAGCCTTGTTGTTAGAAGCACAGAACTACCAACTGCATCCAGTTTTACTCGATGCCTGCTTTCAGGTATTAGGAGTGGCCTTCCCCGAGCGTGGACAGTCAGATGCTTACTTACCAGTGAAATTAGAAAGATTGCAAGTCTACCGTCCTCCTGGCTCTTGTCTCTGGACTCAAGCCCAGCTCTACTCAGTTAATGGCTCAAGGAGCAAGAGTTTGAGCGCTGAAGTGCGCCTGTTTGATGAAACTGGTCATTTGGTAGCACGAGTAGAAGGCTTATCCCTCAGGCGTGTCAGTAGAACTGCCCTACGGCGAGTGCTTCAAAAAGAAGAGCGAGAGAACCTAGATAACTGGTTGTATGAACTTGTCTGGCAACCAAAAGCCCGCGACTCAAATCAAAAGCCAAGTTCCAGAGAGAAACCAGGCAGTTGGCTACTCCTAAACGATCGGGGAGAAATCGGCATGAAACTGGCTAAACTGCTGGTTGAGCAAGGCGATCGCCCAGTTCTAGTTTCTGTCGGCTCTGGCTACCACAAAGAGGATGAGGAACGATACCAGATTAATCCAGCCAATCGAGAAGATTTTGAGCGGCTGCTTCAAGAGGGTTTTGGGAAGGAGCAACCTTCCTTAAGAGGAGTCGTGCATCTGTGGGGTTTAGAAGAGACACCCGGACAAAACCTCTCTCTGGAGGCATTACAGAAAGCGCAGGTAACTGGCTGTGGCAGTGTATTACATCTAGTCCAAGCTCTAGCCCAAGCCAGAAAGACCGATCTGCCTCGCCTGTGGCTGATAACGCGCGCAACTCAAGCAGTAGAGGAAACCTCAGTTCCTTTACAGGTACAACATGCTCCACTTTGGGGTTTGGGTCGCACCCTCGCTCTGGAACATCCCGAACTGCACTGTGTGCGTCTGGATCTGGAGCCATCGGATATGGGTCGGGAAATTCAAACTCTATTTGAGGAATTGTGGTCTCCTGATGTAGAAGACCAAATTGCCTATCGTCAGGGTATTCGTCATGTCGCCAGGCTAGTGCCACGTCAGGAAACCAAACTAAGGAACGGACGGCGAACAGAACCCTTTCAAGTAAAAATTTCTGACTGCGGCATTCTGGAAAATCTCACCCAAGAGCCGATGAAGCGTCGTTCTCCGGGACCGGGAGAGGTAGAAATTCAAGTACGCGCCGTCGGACTTAACTTTAGAGACGTGCTCAATGCTCTAGGAATGCTCAAAGAATATTCATCCCAATTAGGCATTGAGTCAACCGAGGACCTGCTCTTTGGCGGCGAGTGTGCTGGAGTCATTGTGGCTGTAGGGGAAAATGTGAGCGACCTGAAAGTTGGTCAGCAAGTAATTGCGGCGATGGCCATTGGCAGCTTGAGCAGTTTTATCACCGTTAAGGCCGAGTTGGTTGTCCCCAAACCCGAGCGGTTGAGCTTTGAGGAAGCCGCCACTATCTCAACTACCTTCTTGACAGCTTACTACGGCTTATACTACCAGGCAAACCTTCAGCCGGGAGAACGGGTGTTGATTCATGCCGCAGCAGGAGGAGTAGGTCAGGCAGCGGTCCAGTTGGCTCAACAAGCTGGAGCTCAGGTGTTAGGATCGGCTAGCCTTGGTAAGTGGGATTTTCTCAAGTCTAAGGGGGTAGAGCGAGTGATGAACTCGCGTACCTTGGAGTTTGCCGAGCAAGTAATGGCGCTGACTGGGGGTCAGGGCGTAGACATAGTACTTAACAGCCTCAATGGCGAATTCATCCCTAAGAGTATTGAAGTTCTAGCCGAGGGAGGTCGATTTATCGAAATTGGCAAAATCGGTATTTGGTCTGAAAGCCAGGTTAAAGAGAAAAGACCCGATGTTTCCTATTTGCCCTTCGATCTTCTAGAGGTAGTGCAGCAAGACCCCAGCTTAATTGCCCAAATATTGCGGGAATTAATGCAACAATTCGAACAAGGCAACTTACAGCCGCTGCCGCACAAAGTGTTTCCCATTGCTAAGGTTGTCGATGCTTTCCGTTATCTAGCGTCAGCTAAACACATTGGCAAAGTGGTGGTATCCATCCCAACCTTAGAGCACTCAAAGCCTCAGAAAATGCGTCCTGACAGTAGTTATTTGATTACTGGCGGTTTGGGCGCTTTAGGGCTTCAGGTCGCTCAGTGGATGGTAAAACAGGGAGCCCGGCACCTGGTACTTGCTAGTCGTCGTGGGCCTGGCGGGGCAACAGTCGAAGCAATTAGTCAACTAGAACAAGCCGGGGCCAAGGTTCTCGTAGCCAAAGTTGATGTCTCTCAACCAGAAGATGCGATCGCCCTGATCGATAAGATTCACGCTTGGGGACCACCTCTGCGGGGCATAGTGCATGCTGCTGGGGTGCTTGAGGATGGGGCACTGCTGCAGCTTGACTGGCAGTGTTTTAGGCGAGTCATGGAGCCTAAGGTAGCCGGAGCTTGGAATCTTCACGCTCACACCCTTGAGCTGCCATTGGACTTTTTTGTCTGTTTCTCTTCAATTGCCTCCTTGTTAGGCTCTCCCGGTCAAGGAAACTATGGGGCGGCTAATGCTTTTCTAGATGCTTTGGTTCACCATCGCCGCGCCCTTGGGTTACCGGGATCGAGCATTAATTGGGGTCCTTGGTCTGCTGGAATGGCAGCTAGTCTCGAGAGTCGCGATCGGGCGAGGTTAGCTGCTCAGGGAATAAAGCTTATTTCTCCAGAGCAGGGATTGCAGGTCTTAGGAGAGTTGCTAACCCAAGATGTTACTCAGGTGGGAGTTCTGTCTGTGAATTGGTCTGAGTTTCTCGGGTCATTTCCTCAAGTAGCGGTTTCACCTTTGTTGAAGTCGTTTATGCCAATCTCTGGTCAGCTAGAGACGCAGCAGCGACCTAAGTTTCTTCAACAATTAGAGGCGGTTCCAGTCAATGAGCGTCCGACTCTGTTGATGGTTCATGTGCGCACTCAACTGGCCAAAGTTTTGGGTTTGAGTGACCCCGAGCAAATCGAGCCACGCCAAAGGTTATTTGACTTGGGTCTAGACTCTCTCATGGCAGTTGAATTGAAAAATTGGTTCCAATCTAGTTTGGGATGCTCCCTTTCCTCGACTTTGCTGTTTGATTATCCAACACTAGAAGCACTCGTGGATTACCTGAGTCGGGAGGTACTTTTGATAGAGCCTTCCGAGCTTTCCGAAGCAGAATTACCTCAGGATGAAGAACTAGATGCATTTTTAGCAGAAATAGATGGGGTATCGGACAGCGATATCAAGAAACAACTTGCTGAGAGTAGGTGATTGAAGTAAGGAGGAAAATGATGAACAATCTGTCCCAACGCCTTGCCAATATGTCACCACTCAAGTTGGCATTTGCCACACAGCAGGTAGCGTCTAAGCTTGAACTGTTGAAAGCGGAACCAATTGCCATTATTGGCTTAGGCTGCCGCTTTCCTGGAGGTGCTAACAATCCAAATGCTTTCTGGGAGCTGTTGCATGCTCGAGGAGATGCCGTTACTGAAGTTCCTTCTACTCGGTGGGATATTAAAAGTTACTATAACCCAGATCCCGATGCCCCCGGGAAGATGTCCACCAGCTACGGAAGTTTTTTGGACCGGGTGGATGTTTTTGACCCCCAGTTTTTTGGTATTTCCCCCCGAGAGGCTATCAGCCTCGACCCGCAGCAGCGCTTATTACTAGAGGTAAGTTGGGAGGCTCTAGAAAATGCCAATCAAGTGCCCGAGCAATTGTTTGGCAGTTCAACTGGGGTATTTGTCGGTATTTGTGCCAATGACTATGCCAAGATACTCTGGGAAGCAGGAGGTCCAACACTCATTGATGCTTATTTTGGTACGGGCAACGCTCTAAGTGTAGCGGCGGGACGTTTGTCTTATACTTTGGGATTAACTGGTCCGAGTCTGGCAGTCGATACGGCCTGTTCTTCTTCTTTAGTGGCAGTGCATTTAGCCTGTCAGAGTTTGCGCCACCGCGAGTGCAGTCTGGCTCTGGCAGCAGGAGTGAACTTGCTTCTCTCACCAGAAAATAGTATTACTTTTTCAAAGGCACGCATGCTAGCTCCGGATGGTCGTTGCAAGACTTTTGATGCCACCGCTGATGGTTATGTGAGAGGAGAAGGGTGCGGTGTAATAGTCCTCAAGCGTTTGTCGGATGCTGTAGCTGATGGAGACAACATCGTAGCCTTGATTCGAGGGTCAGCGATTAATCAAGATGGCCCTAGTGGTGGTCTAACCGTGCCTAGCGGGCCTTCTCAAGAAGCAGTGATTCGACAGGCTCTCAGTAATGCTGGGGTAGAACCAGCCCAGGTAAGCTACATCGAAGCTCACGGCACCGGTACTTCTTTAGGGGACCCCATTGAAGTGGGAGCTTTAGGAGCTGTGTTTGGCAAAAATCGCCCTCCCGACGAGCCATTAGCGATCGCTTCGGTGAAGACTAACATCGGTCATCTTGAAGGAGCTGCTGGGATAGCTGGTCTGATCAAGGCGATCTTACAACTGCAATACGAGGAGATTTTACCCCATTTACACTGCAAGCAGCCTAGTTCTTACATTAACTGGGATGAACTACCTGTGGTGGTGCCAACAGAACCGATGCCCTGGCTAGCAGGGATAAAGCGGCGGTTAGCTGGGGTCAGTTCCTTTGGCTTTAGCGGTACCAACGCTCATGTGGTGTTAGAAGAAGCACCGAAATTGGAGCTAGTACAAGCTGAAGTAGAACGCTCTCTGCATCTGCTAACCCTATCAGCCAAAACGGAAGAGGCACTGGCACAATTAGCTGTTCGGTACGAACGCTATCTAGCAGCCAATCCAGCCTCAGCCCTCGCAGATCTATGTTTTACTGCTAATACAAGACGAGCGCACTTTCCCTATCGCTTGAGTGTAGTGGCTGCCTCAACTGCTCAAGTGCGCGAAAAACTAACCGCCTACACTGCTGCGCGGGAAATTCCAGGAGTGTTTGCGGGACAAGTGTCGGGAACAATTCGACCCAAGATAGCCTTCCTCTTCACCGGTCAGGGGTCGCAGTATGGAGGCATGGGACGACAACTCTACGAAACTCAACCCACCTTCCGAGCCGCCCTCGTTCGTTGCGACGAAATCCTGCGTCCTTATCTAGACATTCCCCTACTAGAAATTCTGTATCCAGATCCCGATTCTGCCAATTCCAAATCCATAATTTCAAATTCAAAATTAGACGAGACTGCCTACACTCAACCCGCCTTATTTGCCCTCGAATATGCCCTATACCAGTTATGGAAGTCCTGGGGCATGGAACCGACTGTTGTCATGGGTCACAGTTTGGGAGAATATGTTGCCGCTTGTGTGGCGGGAGTCTTTAGTCTCGAAGATGGTCTCAAACTAGTTACCGAGCGGGGGCGTTTGATGCAAGCTCTATCTCAAGATGGTGAAATGATAGCCGTATTGGCAGATGAAGAGATAGTAACAGCAGCGATTCAGCCCTATTGCCAAGAAGTTTCGATCGCTGCGATTAATAGTCCGGAGAATATCGTAATTTCCGGTCGGCGAGACTGCTTAGAGAATATAGTTGAGACTACTCTAAAATTAGAAGCAATCGAAACGAAGAAATTAAAGGTTTCTCACGCTTTCCATTCCCCTCTAATGGAGTCAATGTTGCTCGAATTCGAGCGGGTAGCCCAAGAAATCACTTATTCTCCGCCCCAGATTAAAATTATTTCCAATGTTACTGGAAAGTTAGCTTCAGCTGAAATAGCCACGCCTCAGTATTGGTGTCGTCATCTATGCCAGCCAGTAAGATTTGCAGCTGGAGTAGAAACTCTATATCAACAAGAGCATAAAATTTTTGTTGAGATTGGTCCTAAGCCGACTTTATTGGAGATGAGTCGTCAATGTTTACCAGAGATGGAGACAGGCAATTTTGCCTTTCTGCCCAGTTTGCGACCCAATCAATTGGATTGGCAGCAGATGCTTCAAAGTTTGGGACAATTGTACGTGCGGGGCGCGGCGGTAGACTGGTCTGGTTTTGATCGAGATTATTCTCGACGCTTGCTTCAATTGCCTACTTATCCGTTTCAGCGACAGCGCTATTGGGTAGAGACCGCTAAAAACAAAGACCAAAAAGCAGGGTCTTTATTCTCACAGGAGGCTCAGACCCCAATTATTAATCTTTTAAACCAGGGGAATAGCGAACAGCTTGTCCAATACTTAGGAAAGTCGGGAAAACTTTCAGAAGAGGAGTTGAAATTATTGCCTAAGCTGTTGAAATTATTAGACGAGCAACATCAACAGCAGCTAACAGCAACATCCATCAAAGATTGGCTCTATGAAGTAGAGTGGCAACCCAAGTCCCGTAGTTTGAAGCCAGATCTAGAAGAAAAACAGTCCAACCAACCGGGCAGTTGGCTAATTTTGGCCGACCCTGGGGGTGTAGGACAAACCCTAGCCGAGCTCTTACAAGAGAAGGGACATAGCTGCCTTCTGGTCTATGCTGGAAAAGCTTTTCAGACCAGAGAAACCGGAATTTGGAGTCTCGACCCAACCAGTCCCGACGATTTCGAGCGTCTGTTCCAAGAAAATTGGGTAACTAGTAAGTTTCCCTTAAAGGGAGTCGTCCACCTGTGGAGTCTAGAAGCTCGATTGGGAACGGAAACGTTAACCATACCCTATTTAAAGCAGGCTCAGACTATCGGTTGTGGTAGTTTATTGCACCTGGTGCAGGCTCTGGTCAAGTATAAGAGTTCGGACTCACCCCGATTGTGGTTAGTGACCGGGGGAGCAATGCCGGTCGGATCCTCGCTACCGGCGGTAGCACAAGCTCCCCTGTGGGGATTGGGTAAAGTGGTTGCCCTAGAACATCCAGAATTTTGGGGCGGGATGGTCGATTTAGCCCCTGAGGTGGCTGAGGATGAAGCGGCAAAGCTGTTGGCAGAGATTGAAGATTCTCAAGGGGAAGATCATCTTGCTTTTCGAGAAGGACAACGCTATGTAGCTCGCCTGGTGAGGAGTCAACCGCCAGAAAATCAAGAATTGCCATTACGCTCGGACAGTACTTACTTGATTACTGGTGGACTGGGAAGTTTGGGGCTTAAGGTGGCTCGGTGGATGATGGAGCGGGGCGTGCGGTATTTGGTGCTAACTGGGCGTCGCGAGCCTTCTCCTCAGGCACGAGAAGCCATTACCCACATGGAGCAGGCAGGAGTCAAAGTTCTAGTCCTTCAGGCTGATGTGACTAACCAGGAGGATCTGGTCGGGGTGCTGGAGAAAGTTAAAGTATCGATGCCCCCTCTGCGAGGGTTAATTCATGCTGCTGGTATCCTTGACGATGGCATTCTGTTGCAGCAAAACTGGGAGCGCTTTTGGCGGGTCATGGCTTCCAAGGTCCAGGGAACCTGGAATTTGCACCTCTTAACTCAACAATTACCACTAGACTTCTTTGTAATGTTTTCTTCTGCTGCTGCGTTGTTAGGCTCGCCAGGTCAAGGAAATTACGCCGCAGCCAATGCCTTTATGGATGTCCTAGCCCATTATCGTCGCTCGTTAGGGCTGCCGGGATCGAGCATCAACTGGGGAGCCTGGAGAGATACCGGGATGGCAGCCAGCTTGGGTAGCCCTCATCAGAGCCGTCTGGCTGCTCAAGGAATGAGTTCCATTATCCCAGAACAAGGATTGTTGGTGCTAGAGCGGTTACTGGGACAGACACAGGTTGGCGTTCTTCCGGTCGATTGGTCTGTATTCGGGGAGAAATTCTCTGTTGGGAGGCAACTGCCACCATTGTTTTCCAAGTTTGTTAGTGAAGCTGGACTAGAAGAGGAAGCAGAGCGAGCAATGGTTAAACGGCAGGAGCTGTTGCGGCAATTAAAAGAGGTTCCCGCGAGCGATCGCCAGGAAGTTTTAATTGCTTACATTCAAGCTAAAGTTGCCAAGGTGCTCGGACTTTCTACCTCTAAGCTGGACATAAAGCAATCTCTCCACGAGCTGGGGCTTGACTCCTTAATGGCTGTCGAGCTAAGTAGATTGATTCGGGCTGAACTACAGGTAGACTTGCCCATGAGGGCGTTCTTAGAGAGTCCCAGTATTGTTAACCTTGCCGCCTTACTGATTGACCAAATGATACCGGGGAGTTCCACAGCAGATGTGGCAGTAAATGTCGTCGATCTAAATGCCGAAGCGGTTCTAGACCCGGAAATTTGCCCTGGTGCTGCCCATATCGAGCAGGTTACCGAGCCAGCTACCATTCTCTTGACTGGTGCAACTGGCTTTTTGGGAGCCTTTTTACTTCAGGAACTCCTCGAGCAGACTCAGGCGGACATTTATTGCCTGGTACGTTCTCCCAATGCTCGGTCAGGGAAGATAAGGATCGAAGAGAATTTGAAATCCTATGATATCTGGAATGAGCATTTCAGTTCCAGAATAATCCCAGTTGTAGGCGATTTATCTCAGCCTTTGTTGGGACTTTCAGCCGAACATTTTCAAAATCTGGCCAGTCAGATCGATACTATTTATCACAATGGGGCATTACTGAGTTACGTTTATCCCTACTCTAGATTGAAGCCCATTAATGTTCTGGGAACCCAAGAAATTCTGAGATTGGCTAGTCAAATTAAAGTCAAGCCAGTTCATTATGTATCTACCGTTGCTGTTTTTGAGTCATCGGCTTATTACGGAAAGAGGGTGACAGAATCTGATCCAGTCGATCGTAGCGAGGGAATTTACATCGGCTACTCGCAGAGTAAATGGGTATCGGAAAGATTAGTCGCGATCGCCCGCGATCGAGGACTTCCAGTTTGTATTTATAGACCCCCATTAATTTCCGGTCACAGCCAAACTGGTCTTTGGAATACAGATGGCTTTCTCTGTCGAATGATTCAAGGCTGTATTCAAATGGGGAGTATGATGGCAGACTTGGATCTCATGTTGGATTTATCTCCTGTTGACTATAATAGCCGAGCTATTGTCTATTTATCGAGGCAAAAGGAGTCATTGGGAAAGGTTTTTCACTTGCAAAATCCCTACCCCCTTCACTGGAGTAAGCTCGTTGATTTTATTTGCTCTTTGGGCTATCCAATTAACAAGATTTCTTATGAAGATTGGCAAGCACAGCTAAGTAACCATCGGGAAAATCCGCTCTATTCTCTTTTACCTTTCTTTGTTCAGAAGTGGTCTGAAGAGCAACTGACCTACCTCGAGCTAAATCAGCAAGCTATAAGACCTCAAATTAGCTGCCAGGAGACACTCACCGCGCTTGCCGATACTTCCATCGTCTGTCCTCCACTCGACGAGAAATTGCTTAATACCTATTTCTCGTACTTTATTCGCAGTGGTTTTCTAGAGCCCGCCACTGCTTGCATGAGAACCGACTAATTATCTCAAATCTGGTTAAATCCTTTGCCGTGGGGAAGCCAGCATCTTATCCGCAGGATAGGTTAGGTGTCTGTAGGATGTCACCATCTATGGGCAATCAGGCGAATTTGATTTAATGGCAATGCAACTGTGACGACAGAGAACTCTTGGCTCGTACCAAAGTATATTTTGATTTGAGGAGATCGCTCGATGGCAAGAATAGATTTCATTTTCTTTGATGCTGGTGAAGGACACCGCAGCACTGCGAATGCTTTGTATCAAGTCATCGAGAAACAGAGTTTTTGGCAACCTCGAATGGTCAACATTCATGAAACTAAAATTCTAGATTCGATAGACATGTTCTATGGAATGACTGGCATTCGTGGAACTGACATTTACAATTTGATGCTAAAAAAAGGCTGGACAAGACTCGATCCGCTATATCTGTTCCTTTCAAAATTAAGCATTCGTCACAAACATTCTGCTATAGTGAGTTTGCTTGAAAACTACTGGCTTGAGAATCAGCCCGACCTGGTAGTTTCCTGTATTCCGATAGTTAACCGAGTGCTCTGGGAAAGCTTACAAAAAGTAATACCCGCAACACCATTCGTCACTATTCTTACGGATTTTGCCGATTGTCCTCCTAACTACTGGATAGAACCACAGGAGCAATTCTTAATCTGTCCCACTGAACGAGCAGTCGAACAAGCGCGATCGCTCGGTTATCGAGAAGAGTTCATCTTCCGCACTTCGGGATTGGTAATTAACCCTCAGTTCTACGAACCAATTACTGTCGATCGCCGAATCGAGAGACAAAAGTTGGGTTTAGAGCCAGATTTGTCCACTGGGTTAGTCATGTTTGGCGGTCAAGGATCGACGGTGATGTTAGAGATTGCCGAGTGTTTGGAGCGATCGCCGCTAAAGTTACAACTTATTTTCCTCTGCGGACGCAATCAAAAATTGGCAACTACCCTGCGTCGTAGTAAGAGCCGTTTGCCGAGGTTCGTTGAAACCTTTACGAGTGAAATCCCTTACTACATGCATTTGTCCGATTTTTTAATCGGCAAACCGGGCAATATAAGTATCAGCGAGGCTGTGGCGATGAAGCTGCCAGTGATTACAGAATGTAATATTTCAACCCTGATGCAGGAAAGATATTGCTCTCAGTGGATTGTAGATAATAAGGTCGGTATTGTAATTCGTAATTTTCGAAATATCGATCGAGCTGTCGCGGAGCTAATCCAGCCTAAAAACCTAGCTAGCTACCGAGCTAATGCTGCCACCCTCAACAATCAGGCCGTGTTTGAAATTCCTAATATTTTACAGCAGATTATAGTAAAAACGGGCAGCGTAAAACCCACATCTTTTAAGCGTGGGATACATGCTACTCGGCTCTTTTAAGAGCCTTCTATACATTTTCGAGACCAAATCTTTATCGAGAGCGCAAGCATTCAGTGGTAAGCTCTGTCGGTGAACTAAGAATCCCACGACTTTAGCGTTAGCGAAGTCGTGCGGAGTGTCAACGCTAGTAGCTCTGAGAAAACCGTCCCCGAATTACTCAAGTAGCGGTAGCGATCGCCGCCGATACCAGGCGACCATCTTCCATATGAATAATGCGGTCAGCAATATCTAAAATGCGATTGTCGTGAGTCACCAGCAAAATAGTACATTTTTGTTCCTTTGCTAAGCGTTGCATCAAAGTGACAATATCTCGTCCCGTCTTACTGTCAAGTGCAGCTGTGGGTTCATCGGCTAAAACTAACTTAGGGTGACTTACTAAAGCACGGGCGATCGCTACTCTTTGTTTTTGTCCTCCTGAGAGATTATCTGGATAATAATTCACGTGTTCTCCTAAATCTACCGCTTTGAGCATAGCTTCAGCTTTAGCACGGGCTTCTTGCCGACTAATATTTTTGTGAAGTTCAATTGACATTTGTACATTTTGTCGAGCAGTCAAAAAAGGTAATAAATTATGAGCCTGAAAAATATAACCAATATGACGGCGTACCTCCACTAGTTGCTCTTCACTAGCACCATTTAGCCATTGACCACAATTTTTTAGGCTCCCTTCTTGAATCGATCGCAAGCCGCCAATCAGGGACAGCAAAGTGGTTTTTCCAGACCCAGAAGGACCGGTCATAATGACAATTTCTCCAGGATATAATTCTAAATTGATGTCAAATAATATCTGTTTCCTTAAGGATTTTTCTCCAAAATAATGATTTAAATTATGAATTGTTATAATTGATTTCATAAAAATTTAATTTTAAAAAATATCTGCTGGATCTGCTGCTTTTAATTTTCTTACAGCTGAAGCCCCAGAAAACAAACTCATAATAATTGTTCCTATTAACACTAATATGGCTCTATTTAAAGTCATGGTGAAGGGAAGAAGGGTAACTTGTTTAGCATATTCATACCCGATTATGGTCAGTAAAAATCCTGGTATGTAACCTAAAACAGCAATAAATAAAGCCTGCTGTAAAACTATAGATAAAAGATATCCGTGTCGATATCCCATTGCTTTCAAAGTAGCATATTCGGCTAGATGTTCAGAAACATTGGTATAGAGGATTTGATAGACAACTACAACTCCGACCATGATTCCTAGAAATACCCCTAAATTAAACACAAACCCAATTGCCGTGCTGCTCTGCCAATAATTTTGCTCGAAATTTATCAATTCTTGCTTGGAAAGAACCTTAACATCTTTAGGCAAATATTGCTTAAGTTTATTGTTAAATTCTTCAACATCTGTCCCCGGCTTTAATTTAATTAAACCAACATTAATAAAACCTTGAGGACGATTACTAAAAATCCTGAGAAAGTTGAGATGGCTCGTAATTAAATTTCCATCTGAGCCAAAAGATACACCTAACTCAAACAATCCCACTACCTGAATCCGGCGATTTGAACCCTTGTTGCCAATTTCTGTAAAAACGGTTTCTCCACGCTCGAATTTTGCAACAATCGGTCCAAATTCAGACCGAGATTGTCGATCGAATAAAACTACATCGGGAATTTTTAGTTTATGTTTATTTTCTTCTATCCCCGGAAGATCGAAGGGGCGATGACGTAAATCGAAACCAATTACAAAGATGTTGCGCCAATAATTTCTAGTTTGAGGATTTTTCCACTGACCCTGCTCTATATAGATAGGACTGACAAAATCAACTTCTTCAAAAGCTAAAGCTTGAGATAGGCGACGTTCGGAAAAAGCATCCATTGCTACTAAAGAAGTAGAACGAGGACTGATTAAAAAGCAATCTCCTTGGAAACTTTGATAAAGGCGAACTGCACTATCATACAAAGCATCGCGAATACCATATTGCATGAAGACAATAACGACTGAAAAGACTACTCCCGATAAAGCTACGATTAATCGAACTTTCTGATATCTCAGTTGTAGCCAAGCTGTAGGTAGTTTTCGAAACATAGTTTTTTCTTAAAAATCTACTTTTTATGGATTGACTGATTAGTTTGGTTGACTGTTGATAGCGGAGTATTTATAACTACGTTCACCTGTAAATTAGTCAATCCTGCTACTTGTTGGCTATCTTCTGGAGTCAGGCGAATTTTAACTTTGACTACTCTGGCATCTGCATCTGCAATTGGATCGGTGCCTAAGACATCTTGTTGACCGATCTTTAAGCCGATTTCATCTACCGTTCCCTGTAAATCTTTTACTATCCCTTCAGCCTTGATAGTTGCTTTTTGTCCGATACGAATTTTAGTGACGTCTGTTTCATAGACTTCTGCTGTAACATACATTTGGTCTGTCTGACCGATTTCAACAATTCCTCGATCGCCAACAATTTCGCCGGGGCGAGTATGAATTTCTAAAATTTGTCCATCTTTAGGAGAGCGCACATAAGCCAAATCTAGCTCGGCCTTAGCTCGTTGAACGTCGGCTCGTGCAGCTTCTAGTTCTGCGGTGGCGACTCTTATATCTACTGGTCGGATTTCCATTACTGCATCTAGGCTGCCTCGTGCCTCCTGGACTTGTCTTTGAACCGTTGTTATGGTTCGATCGAGGTTAGCTTTTGCTTCAGCAATTTGCTCTTGCAGCGTTGTAACAATCCGGTTTAGATTAGCTTGGGCTTCTTTAAGACGTTCCCGAGCTGTTTTCTCTCGCAAACAAATGCGATCGCGCTCTTGAACTGACACTGCCCCGTTTTGAGATAGGGATTTATAGCGTCCGCAGTCAGTTTGAGCATTACGCAGCTCTGCCTTAACTCGCTCGATGGTGGCTTCTTGGGCACTCTTCTGCCCTTGTAACTGAGCTTCTAAACTAGCAATGGATGCTCTTTGAGACACTATTTGTCCTTCTAATTCAGCCTGAGTGCGTTGAAATCTTGCCTCAGCTACTTTAATTTCACCTTCTTTGCTACCTGCTTTAACTCGAACAAGTTGAGCTTGGGCAACTTCAACTTTTGCTTGAGTCTGTTGGAGGGCAGCCTGAAGTATATCGCGGTTGTCTAGTACGGCAATCGCTTGTCCAGCCTTAACTTTATCTCCTCGTTCGATCAGCAGTTGCTCGACTCGTGCTCCTTTCATCGAATTGGGAGCAGATAGTTGAATCGCTTCTCCTTTAGGTTCTAAATATCCCGAGGCTGCAACAGCCTCAACAGTTACTGCATCGTCTGAGGGAGTTGACGAGGAATCGCGAGCAGTTGACTGATAACTTACAAAAAGATAAGTATTAACACCAGTGGTTGCTATAGCAGCAGTGACTAAAAAAGCCGTTGTCCCCTGCTTTAAAGTCGTTGTCCCCTGCTTTATCGATTTAAAAAATAGCTGGCTTTTCATTCTAGAAATTTTTCTGTCTCGAGCAGAAAGCAGTTTTTAAATTTGTTGGCGATCTACCGCAACCGGATTTGTTTCGTGTACGAAATCTAGTTGTCTTGCCTACCGGGATTTAGGCATTTTTTGGGTTTAAAAAAGCTTCAAACCTATACATACACGTCAATAATTTGACCTCGATTTAGTTGTTTTATTGATATATCTGGATTTCAGCGATTTTTTAGGGTTTGACGTATATTCTTTGCCCTAAGGGCGTTTGAGGCTTTTTCCTTGTTATTTTTTGTCTGAGTCCCGTTGAAAAATATAATTTAACCTCACGCAAAGACGAGAACTGGGAGACGGGGCATTCGAGTGCTGGACTTCTCGTTCCGCCAGAGCTTTCATCCGGCGGCGTATGAGAAGCTCATGAATTCCAGCAACAGCCCCTTGCGAACTATTTTGCCCCATAGAAGTCTTTCACAAAGTACGCTGAGAAAGAACGCAAATAAGGTAATTTTTATGTTCGCAACTTGGTACTAATCATAAGTCTGGCTCTCATCTAGATCTTATGAAATCGATCTAGTGCCGACTCTAGATTTTTTTTATATATTTTGCTTAGAACTAGAACTAAGCTTTTGGTGTTATTCTAGTTCCCTAGAATTTTCCTTGTTTCATTTATTTAAAGTCAATTCTTTAATTTTGTCTGTTGAAAAAATCAACATCGTAACATTTTTGTCCGAAAACCTTCGGAGCAAGTATTCCGTTTAGGTTTTCTTGGGAAAAGGTCAATAAAATCAATACGAATAAGTAATATCAATTTGTTTTTTAGTTGCAACATAGTATTTTGTAGGGGCGCATGGTTATGCGCCCTTACAGCGATTAATTTGTAGCAGAAATTTAGCAATTTGGTATAACTAGGTAAGAATAAATCAAACTATGTTACGAAATATAGACACGCTTGAATCCCTTACTAATGACGCCACTTGCTACAAGCCGGGGAACCCGTTCAACGCAGTGGCTTACCAATGACAAAGGACAAATGACGATCTTTGCCAGTTAGCTTTATTTGTGACGACCTACTTAGTATTATCAAAATTAACGGGACGAAAAAAGCTAATGAGGAAGATGATTGTCTATCCAAAGTGTTAATCTAATTGTTGCTAAAGTGATCAGTGATACCGTCAATGGTAATAAAACTAATTCTACTGGTGTCATTGTTCTTTGTATCTCCTATTTTTGATTCATTTTCAATTTGGTCCAAGGTACTCCGCCTTGTAAGGGCGGAACTGGGCTTACAAGGTCTGCCGTCGTACGGCAGACACAGCCCCTCGCCTGCTTGGACTTCGTCAAACAGTGATAGTGAACGTTAAGGTAAGCAAAGTTCCTATTGCTCGTGGGGTAAACGCATCTTAAACTCAGATAAACATCAACTAAAATTAGTCTTGTATGGCGATCGCGAGCGAGTAATCACGCTTCATAAGATTAAAAGGCGATTCCTACCCACTTATTGCTATCAATCAGGAATCGACGTTGCTTATTGTCCGATAACGATGAATTCCTCTTCAATCATGATTCTTCTCTACAGTTGGCAAAAAACTACCTTTATCTTCGCGAGAGGACTCCCGAATAAACCCGTCAGGGTTAGCGGGAGATGAATTGCGGTCCAAGGTACTCCGCCACGGGGCTTATAAACCGGGCGGAAGCCGGAACCGAGTTCCGGCTGTCCGCTGCCCGGTGCATTCCGCACTCTTGAACTGAATTCAAGAGACAGCCCCTCGTAAGACGGACGGGGCGGGGGCACAAACTGCGGGGGAGATCTCCGCAGACGGCCTGCGTACAAGGTCTGCCGTACGACGGCAGACACAGCCCCTCTGGAACGGGGCTTACAAGCCAGTGCGCGTTGTCGGCTTCCGATCCTAGGAAGCCGAGTGACGCACTGGGAGGCAACCTCGCCCCACAGCCTCTCGCCTGCTTGGACTTCGTCAGGATGTTGCGTTATATAATTTTGATACATTTTCTTGTTCAGAACTTTAAACTCCATAAGGTCAAATAGTGCAAAAATATTAGTGGTTTGAAACAACCCATCGAATGTGAGTGAAAAGTAGGTCAGTAGCAGACTCCAAAACCTGCGAAGTTGAGGACGCGTGTTTTGAGGTTTCCTCAAAACCTTGTGCCGTCCGTATGTCCGGAACCTCCGTAGTGAGAGAAGTGTCTTTGTACCTTGAAAAACGAATACATGGGTTGCAGCAAGAAAAAGCCTGTTGCTGCGTAAAAGTATTCCAGTTTTAGGATGAGAGTTTTGTACTCGTGTCTGCGGTAGGGCAGATCGTGGACTTTAAACTAAAATGCTTGTAGAATCGGTCTGACGGGGGCATGGCGTTTGTTATGTCTAGTTAAGAGGTTATGAAGCAAGAATCGGGCGTTACAATCTTTGATTTAACGTATGAGTGTCAAAATCAGTTTTGTAATCTCTCTTTGAGTTCCCATTGCATCAATTGTCACCAGATATTCAGATAGCTTTAAAATTTTGATAAACTCAGGAATAGCAGTAATTTCATTAGATTTTTTATCTGCCTTTTTTTTTTTAGGAATAACTTTTGCTCACTAGTCCAAGCACTGACCAAACTGTTTAAGAAATTTACTACGATATGTTGCTAAATAGTCAGTGAAAGTGATTTTCTTTCTTAGTTTCATCTTGGCGAGACAAGAATACTGTTGTTTTTTAATCAAACTTTCTCAATTGACTTACTTTTACTAGAGCTAAAGTTAAGATGTGTTTTTCCCGCGCTCAATCGACAATTAAAAATTTTACTAGCTAACATTATTTCTATTAGTAATAGCTGCTAAAAATATAATCAACTATTTTTAGCTCGCTCGAGAATAAATCTTATTAGCTAACTACAAATCTCTCTATTGGTTTTCCATAAAAGCGGAATCACCAACTACTTTTCTTGGATAATTTAGGTTTTCGTTTGAATCAGAATTATAAATTTTACCCTTAGAAGTTTTAAATAGACTTTTTTTGACATGTTTATCTAAATAATTTTGATATTTTTTTATTAGCTTTAAATTTTAAGAACCACATTTAAATTCACCGCGTCTTCGTTTCACTGCGTCAGGAGCGTCAATCCTATCTTAAGTTTATTTATGCCCACCTACTTACCAGTGATTCAGCTATAAATGTAGGTTTTTAGCTTTTTAGCTTAGCATTGCTGATGGCAAACCCGTGTCTGGAAGCAGGCTTTCTGTTTCACTGCTTTGGCTAAAATTTAATAAGCTTCCATCTACAGAAGACAGTTTGGCTAACCAGGCATCATAAGACCCGGCATTGGTTCCTCCCAAGGAACCTTCGGTAAATCCAGTAACGAAAACTTCGTCGGCATTATTGACAGAAAGGTCAAAAGGATTGTCAATCTCAGACGTTCCGAACTGCGTCCGCCACTGCTGATTGCCATCACTATCATATTTAGCTACCCAAGTATCATAGGAGCCGGTATTAGTCCCTCCAAAATCGGAATCAGTGTATCCGGTCAGGTAAAAATTTCCCAAATCATCGACATCGATAGTACGGGCAATATCATCACCGGCAGTCCCGAATTGCTCGATCCACTGCTGATTGCCATCACTGTCATATTTAGCTACCCAGCCATCATAAGACCCAGCACTAGCTCCTCCCAGGTCGCCAAGAGTCCAGCCAGTAATATAGACATTGTCTTGGTTGTCAGTGGCAGCATCCCAAGCCCAATCGTAATCAGCGCTTCCGAACTGCGTCCGCCACTGCTGATTGCCATCAGTGTCATGTTTAGCTACCCAGACATCATATAGCCCGGCATTAGTCCCTCCTAAGTCCCCGAAAGTCCATCCGCTAGTGTAAACATTGCTATTGCTGTCAGTGGTAATGGCAAAAGCTTCGTCAAAATCGGCAGAACCAAACTGTGTCAGCCACTGCTGGTTCCCATCGCTGTCATACTTAACTATCCAGGGATCGGTAGAAAATAGGGGAAAAGGACCAACTGCTAATTCGCCTGCATTCATTCCCCCTAAGTCTCCAAGGGTGTAACCCGTCAGGTAGACATTGCCAGAGTCGTCAACGTCGAGGTTAAAAGAATTATCAAGGGTAAAAGTTCCAAACTGTTGCTCCCACAGTTGGTTACCGTCGCTGTCATACTTGGCTACTGTAGCATCGCCTAATCCTCCACCTAAGTAAATATTGCCGAGGTTATCAGTGGCGAGGTTACCAGTAGATGGTGCCTGTTTTAGCCACTGCTGGTTGCCGTTGCTGTCATACTTGGCTACCCAAAAAGAGTCGGCAGACGTTCCCGTCAGATAGACCTCGCCAGAATTATTGGTGTCTATACCAACTGAAAAGTCAACTCCGGCAGTTCCTAATTGCTCTATCTCCTCTAAAACGGGTCCTGATGGTGGAGTATTTTCAAACCGGAAGGATTGGTCATTTAGACTCAGACCAGAAACTCCAGGTAAAGAGGCGATTAGGTCGGGTTCAGCATTTTCCTGTTGCCAAAAAAGCTCTGTTCTATTTAAAGTTTCTACCAGTTCGTAGTCTTGGGGAGTGCCGTGTAGCTGAATAATATCCAGATCGGGCTCGAAATCTAAAATTAAGGCATAATCGTCCGAACCGGAGCCAACATAGTAAGGTTGTTGCCAATCGCCTAGAATAAATCTATCTTGCCAACTACGGGGAGTCTGTTCTTGTGGTCCTATACCAGGTAAGGGAAATACGTCAAAAAGATCTAGATCCCCAACAAGAGTATCGATTTCTCCTTGTCCTGGATTGTCAGAACCAGGATCGACCGCTAAAAGTACATCGCTTCCTTGACGACCTAAAAGGAGGTCATTTTTGTCAGGAAAACCGACGACAAATGCATCACTGCCAGGGGTACCGAGCACTAATCCGAATAATTCTAAAACAACAAAACTTTGTGCGAGCTTGAATAGATTAGCCGGTAACGACGACATTTCTGAAACGCCATCGAGAGGAAAAATTGCTCCTGGCTCGGGACTAGTAGCGGCAATTTGTGGTGTTTGAAAAAGTGCCCCGTTATCTTCTTCAGCCAAAAAAAGGTCATTTTCCGACAACTCGACACTCGATGGATTATTGGGAGTAAGCGAGTCAAAATTTTTCATCTGTCTTCTCGGCAGGAGACCCACGCTTTGAAGAATGGGGGTTTTGGGTCTTTGGGGATTGGGGAGGTTGTTTCCCTAAGTCCCAAATTCCCTATCTCCCTACTCGACAAAGGAGGAATGCCGAGTCCTCCATTATACAGTTTACTTTTGAATGTGGATGAGATAGAATTCCTCTATGACTCAACCACTGACTGTACGTTGCCAACTTATAGTACCTGCTAACTTTCGCCAAGATATTGACGAAACACTTGTTGGTTTTGCTGATGGCTGCAATCAAATACTGGCGGTAGCAAAACGCGATGACTGTTGGAATACAACTAAGCTGCATCACAAGGTTTATAAACCAACAAAAGAATCGACTGGACTTAAAGCCAATCACGTCTGTCAGGCTATTAGAAGAGTAATCAACCAAAGAAAGGCTACCAAACAAATCCACAAGTTTAGACCTACAAGTATTAGTCTGGATGCCCGAACGTTTAAATACATCGAGGATAGACAAGAAATAGGTGTAACCCTTAAAAGTAAGAGAATTAACTTGAAGATGAAGATTGGTGGCTATCAGATTGCACTGCTTAAGAGTCAAACTCCAAAGAGTGCTACTTTGTCTAAAAATAGACAGGGCGATTACTACATCAATATAGTGGTAGAAGTGCCGACACAGCCTAAGAACAAAACTCCTAGAGTACTTGGGGTTGATGTGGGTTTGCGAGATATCGCTTCTACTAGCACTGGTAAATCTTGGGATGGTCAATAACTTAGAGAAACCCGTGCCAAATTTGCTCGTGTAAGAGCGTCTGTTCAAAGAGGAGTTACGCGCCGTCGCACGGCGCAAAGTTGCCCCCATGCGGGAATTCGATTCCCGCACTCTGGGCGGGCAACCGTTGGTAAACTCCGCCACAAACGCACCAAAAGCAGTAAACGTCTGCTTAGGAGGCTCTCCGGGCGGGAAAGACGCTTTCAGAAGTGGGTCAACCACAATATCAGTAAGCGATTGGTAGCAGAGGCTGCGGAATTTGGAGCTATTGCTTTTGAGGATTTGACTGGGATTAGGCAAAGAACCAAGGTCAGGAAGTCTCAGAAACAAGAACACCATTCTTGGAGCTTCTACCAACTGCGGTTGCTGACCGAGTATAAATCCAACGTTGCTGGCATTGATTTGGTACTTGTTCCCCCAGCCTACACCAGCAAAACCTGTAACTGTTGCAAAGTAATCGGCAACAGAGATAAAAAGGTTTTTAGGTGCGTTAACAAACTGTGTGGTTGGGTGGGAGATAGTGACCATAATGGTGCAAAAAATATTGCTAATCTTGCTGGGATGGTTGTAAACCCGTTGCCTTAGCTCGACTATGTTTTGTTCTCTACAAGATGTAGTTAGGGCTAAAGCCCATTCCTAAATTAATTTGCCGTAGGTAAATTAATTAGGTGTGGGTAGTTTACGACAACTTCGTTCGGTCTGTAATGTCAGTTAAGCAGTAGCATGAGCAAATCAAAGCTAAAAAGAAATTATTAAAATTAGAGTTTTTATTTAACGGAAAAATAAATATTCATTTAATTTAATGCCAATATTTCAGTGTTTATCTAATTAAACCGATCGGATTTTCCAGTCAAAAAATCTAGGTGAGCACCTTGTTGAGAGCGCAACTTTTCGATTGAGTCCTGAAGCTTTAACTGACCGTCTTCTAGCAGTACAATCCAGTTAGCACGTCCAATCGCGCTAGAGCGGTGGCTAATTAAAATTGTAGTTTTGTTTTGTCGGTAAAATAAGAGTTTATCTAATACTTTGGCTTCTAAAACCGGATCGAGTGCGCTCGTAGCTTCATCTAAAATTAGCACGGGTGGATCGGTGACAATTGCTTGAGCTAGAGACAATCTTTGTCTTTGACCACCGGAAAGGTTCGCGCCAAACTCTCCCAAGACAGTTTGATATTTATCGGGCAGTTGATTAATAAATTCATCTGCACAAGCTATTTGACAGGCTACAACAATTTGTTCGAATGTAGCGTAGGGAGTGCCAAAGCGAAAATTTTCAATAATCGAGCGACTCCAGAAATGAGGCTCTTGGGGAACTAATATCACCTGCTGCCGTAAGCATTCTAGAGAGAGATCTTTCTGGTTGTAGCCGCCAAAGGCAATATTACCAGACTCAAGAGAATATAATCCGACAATTAATTTTACTAGAGTACTTTTGCCACAGCCGGATTTACCGATTAAAGCCGTGACTTTGCCACCAGGAATAGTCAGGGAAAAATCTTTAAGTAGACTGACTCTACCAACGTGATGGAAGTTGAGATTAGTGCAAGTAATATCAGCCTCGCTGGAAATTTTTGCCCAGGGTTTTTTGTCGTCATTTAGATCTTCTGGAGTAGTGTCGATGACCTCGCCAAGGCGTTGAATAGCGGTATGGGCACGGGCAAATTCATCAACAAAGCTAATAAAAGTGACGATTAAGCCAGCGAAATTACCATTCATACTATTAAAAGCCAGCAGCTGACCGATAGTTAATTCTCGCTCGATAACTAAGCTACTACCTAACCAAAGTATAACAACAGTGCCGATTCCAGAAATTAACTTGGAAAAAACACCGTTGATAATGCTAATTTGAATCGTACCAAAAGTAACGTTAGCCAATCGACCAAAGCGGCTTTGAATTTCTTCCCAGGCTTGCGGCGTGGCATTAGTAGTTTTAAGATTGAGTGCCCCTTTAAAAGTTTCGACTAAAAAGCCTTGGTTTTCGGCAGCGGTAACTAAAACGGCGCGGGTTTTTTGTCGTAGTACGGGTAGAAAAATGACCGTAGAGAGAGTCATGCTAACAGCAAGCACGGTGGCAGCAGCAGTGAGTTGCCAACTATAAAAAAGCATGAAACCGAAGGAAACTATCCCGATGAAAGTTTGGCTGGGTAAGCTGATAACGACATGGGAGACTAGTTGATTAATTTCGCGGATGTCTCTCAGTCGACTGACGATTTCGCCACTACGACGGGCTTCATAGTAACTTAAGGGTAAGCGCAGGATTTGTCGCCCAAATGCGAGGACGAATCCTAACTCTAGGCGTTGTGCAAATTGAGCGATCAGGTTAGATTGCACTAATTGAAAGATGTTGCTAAAAAGGTTTATTGTCACTACGCCGATGGCGACGGCAGTAAGCAGCTGGGTATCTCCCCGCACTAATACGTCATCAGTGAGGATTTGAAATAGGAAGGGGGTGGCGAGGGAGAGAACTCCCACTACTATATTAATCAGCAACGCCTCAGTGAGGATAGCTCGATAGGGCCAGGCTTGTTTGAAAAAACGCCAAACTCCGCTCACTTCATCATTTGCTTGCTGCTCGAACCTGCCAGCTTCTGGCAGCAGTAGCAGCATGATGCCATTAGTCCAACCAGCAGTTAGTTCTTGGCGGGTAAGATAACGAATGCCGATGGCAGGGTCGGCGATAACATATTTTTTGCCTTTTTTTCCATATAAGACAACCCAGTGATAGCCTTTCCAGTGAATAATAGCAGGTAGAGGGGCTCTGTCGAGTTGGTGAAATAGTTTAGAAGTTACTTTGATTTGGCGAGTATTAAAACCTAGAGTTTCTGCTCCTCGTCTTAAACCCAGCAGGGTAGTACCTCGTTGTCCGGTGCCAACAACTTCCCGAATGCGATTGAGAGCAAATGTGCGTCCGTAGTGTTTGGCAACAGTAGCAAGACAAACTGCGCCACAGTCTTCTTCGCTGTGCTGTAAAACTGTCTGGTATTTCATTGAAATGATTGAGTGTTCAAAATTAGTTCTGTCTCGAGCGGGAGAAGAGAAAAAAAAAGGTTGGCGCAATAAAAATATCGATACAGCCAACCTGGTTGTTAGAATTTCCCTTCAAACAAGCTAATGAAAAAGTCAGACTTAGAAAAAGAGCAAGAAGAGTGAGCTGCTTTGCTGCTTTATCTATACTTCCTCAACGACTCCGCCTACAGGAAGACCTACGCCTAAAGGTAGCAGAGTTGTTGGGTTGGGAAACCCACCAGCAAGACCTGCAGGATTAGGAACCGAGCCTAAAAGCCCAGCGCCTGACTCAAGCGCACCGAGGAGTCCGCTCATTATGTCTATTGGTAGGGTAATAGGTAGGAGAGGAACCTCGGCCAAATCGATTGCAATTTCTTGTATTCCACCTAATACAAGTTCCTGACCTCCAGAAATAACTTCAGCCGCTTCATCTGAAATTTCTTCTAAGAGAAAAAAGTCTAATTGAGAAGTGGTATTATTTTTTCCGATCATGTTGTTTATATCTCCTCGTATATTTGTCGAGTTTTTACAGCCAAGAAAAGCTATTTGAAATTAACTTGCGCTTTTCTTCCTGGCTTTATTTAAACGCAGTTATTAAGTTTTGTCAGTGGAATAAATCTACATTTGTTATTTTTTAAAAATTGAAAATATCAACAATTAAAACGAATTTAATTTAACGGTTTTTGTTTTAAAATGTAGTTATAATAAACTCAAAATTATACTATTGAAATCTATCTAGATTTCAACTAGTAAATGATGGATGAGCTGCGAGCGATGGTGAATTTCTCAGTACTGTAGCAATCTTAGTTAAATCGTAAAAAAGTCGATCGAGCAAAGATAGGAAGGAGAGGGTTTCAAGGAGTGAATCGCATACGGCTCCTGCGGGAATGCCATCAGCCCCTCCAGAGAGCAGGAGATAAAAAAGCCGTTCATAAATTATTAAGGTTGGCGCAATAAAAATATTAATACGCCAACCTGGTTGTTAAAATTTCCCTTCAAAACAAGCTAAGAAAAAGTCAGACTTAGAAAAAGAGCAAGAAGAGTGAGCTGCTTTGCCGCTTTATCTATACTATTCCTATTCCCTCAACAATGCCTAAAGGTAGTACAGTTGTTGGGTCGAAACCCTCGGGCATAGGAAATGTGGCTGGAAGCCCAGCGGCTGTCTCAAGCGTATCGAGTAATCCGCCTATTATATCTATTGGTAGGGTAATAGGTAGGAGAGGAACCTCGGCCAAATCGATTGCAATTTCCTGTACTCCACCTAATACAAGTTCCTGACCTCCAGAAATAACTTCAGCCGCTTCATCTGAAACTTCTTCTAAGGGAAGAAAGTCCAATTCAGAAGCGGTATTATTTTTTCCGATCATGTTGTTTATATCTCCTCGTATATTTGTCGAGTTTTGACAGCCAAGAAAAGCTATTTAAAATTAATTCGCGCTTTTCTTCCTGGCTTTATTTAAACGCAGTTATTAAGTTTTGTCAGTGGAATAAATCTACATTTGTTATTTTTTAAAAGTTGAAAATATCAACAATTAAAACGAATCTAATTTAACATTTTTTGTTTTAAAATGTAGTTATAATAAACTCAAAATTATACTATTGAAATCTAGATAGATTTCAACTAGTAAATGATGGATGAGCTGCGAGCGATGGTGAATTTCCCAGTGCTGTAGCAATCTTAGTTAAATCGTAAAAAAGTCGATCGAGCAAGGGTAGGAAGACGGAGGTTTAAGGGAGTGAATCGCATACGGACCCTGCGGGAACGCCACCAGCCCTTCCAGAGGGCAGGAGGTAAAAGAGCTGTTTACAAATTATTTAAGATTGCTATATCTAAGATTAGACAGCGCATGAGATAAATAAATAATTGGCTTTTTACAGTTGTTTCAAGTTAGAGATGGTAGTTTTCAGCACGAGTACATCATTGATATCTAATACTCTTCGTCATAATCTATCCAATTTGTATGTCTCAAAGCATGTAAATTTTCAAGCATTAAAAATGTAAGAAAAATGTGTTCTTTAACTAGTTCCAAAGTTTGAAAAATAATTTGCTAATAAGTTAGCTGATGCTAATAGAAAAGCAATTTATCGCGCTTATACCTTGTAACGCAATCATGCTAAATTCACTCTTACAATTATGCTGAGCAATCTTAATGCAAAATCTCTCGACCTCAATACAAACACGGGTTCTCTCCGTACTGTCGAGCCAGACGAATTCTTGCCCCCAATCAGCTGGTGGACAACTCTGGGGGGATTAGTTTTCCTCGCCATTTTCAGCGCGACGATCGCTCTCGTCAGCGTTATTAAGTACAAAGTAACCGTTAAAGCTCCTGCTACTGTTCGTCCTGTTGGCGAACTGCGAATTGTTCAAGCTGCAGCAGAAGGAACGATAGACAGAATTCAAATCAAAGAAAATCAGAAAGTTCAAGAAGGAGATGTTATTGCTCATATCAGCGATTCGCGCCTCCAAACTCAAAAGAGCCAACTACAAGGAAATATCGATCGAACTCAGTTGCAATTAACTCAAATCGCTGCCCAGCTTCAAGCAACAGAAGGTCAAATTGCCGCTGAAACTGACCGTATAAATCGTGCTGTAGCTTCAGCGGTTGCCGAACTCAGCCGCGTTCGACGAAACTACCAAGATTCGTTAGTTACTACAAGAGCAGAGGTCAAAGAAATCGAAGCTGCTGTAGAGTTAGCTAGAGAAGAAATGAATAGATATCAACAGCTAGCCAACACGGGTGCGATTCCCCAGTTGCAGATCAAAGAGAAAGAAGCTGCTCTCAAAACTGCCCTTGCTAGGCTAGAAACAGCCGAAGCCGCTCTCAATCCTAGCCAGGCAGAAGTCCAGATCGCCCAAGAACAAATTTTCCAGATACAAGCCGACGGTAAGGCTACTCTCGCTGCCTTAAACAGAGAACGAGAGCAATTAATTCAACAGCGAATTGAAATTCAGAATCAACTCAGTCGCGATCGCCAAGAACTTCAACAAATAGAAATCGAGCTTGAAGACACGGTAGTTCGCGCTTCGGCATCTGGCATTATTCAGGAACTAAATCTTCGCAATACCCAGCAAATAGTACGTCCTGGCGATGTCATTGCTACTATTGCCTCTAGTGATGTTCCCTTAGAAATTAGGGCTTTAGTAGGAGCGGAGGATATCGATAAAGTGGAAATTGGTGGCACAGTGCAAATGCGAGTGTCTGCTTGTCCTTATCCCGACTATGGCACTCTTCAAGGTACTGTCAAGGCAATTTCTCCAGATGTCATTAGTTCTCAAAGCAATAATGCTAATACTTTATCTGAAGGAGGTGGTCTTAATCAAGCTCAAGCTTCTTACAGAGTGACTATTAAGCCAAAAACTTTATCTTTGAGTGCCCCCGCAGGCAAATGTTCGATCCAATCGGGCATGGAAGGTAGAGCCGACATTATTCACAAGGAGGAAACATTGCTAACTTTTATTCTTAGAAAAGCAAGGCTACTTGCTGATTTTTGACGGCGATATGGGACAAAGTATTTTGGAGGAAGAGTGTAGAGACTTCAAGAATCAAACAGTTAAGCCCTGTCATTGTTTTACGGCGAAGAAAGTAAGGATTACAACTAGGAGAAACTCAATAACTCAATTTAAAAAATCGATACAAAAAGTTATCTGATTTGTATCAATTTGCCTCATTAGCCCTAACTGAATTTTTATCCTCCAAAATACATAAATTCCTATTCTACAGGGTTATGATGAACCTTACTAAATCAAATATTGATTTTATTATTGAATAATAATTCAACAATATTTGTAAGTTATTTGACATACAAAATAAGGTTTTTATGTAATTTAAGTACTAGTTTATTATATTAATTAATTTAAACTTATAATTTAATCTTAAATAATTTAAATTATTTGTTCTTTAATTTTTCTCCTAGGGTAATATAAGTAATAAGCTAGTTCATTCTTAAGTTCTCAAAGTTTTTTTGGTTATTACTAATACTTAAGAACATCGGCTGCATTAAGATGTTTTATTCAATTCTCTAGTTGAATGTTTGATTGCAAAACTGATAGATTCAAAATCTGTCATGTATTAGCTCACACAATTATCATTTAGCCTATTTCATTTAATGAATACAGAGTTTACTATCATTGTCCTATGGCTTTTCTAAAAGTTGACAATATTATCCTCAATACAAACTATATCGCTAGTGTAAAACTAGAAAGCCGGACTTTTAGTGGAGAAAGAAGTCTTTCTGTTTTAATGGCTACTCCCAGATTTCCCTTGCTAGCAGGGGCAGACACAACTTCTCCAGAGCTATACCACTATGAATGGCTTCATTTCACTGGTAGACAAGCGCAGGGATTGCGCGACTACTTCAGCAGTTACAATAATGTAATCGACTTGCTACCACAGGATAGACAAGAACAATGCGAAAAAGTAGGGTAAGGCACAGTTTGCTCTACTCTACAACTACGAAGCTGGTTATCATTGTCAGTCAAAATAAAGATAAATATTACGTGACTTCTCAATCACCGCTACAAAAATGAGTCAATAATTCTTGCTCAGATGAAAATAGGTGCTTCTAGCGGGATGAAAAATACTTCAGTTTTGACAGTTTTTTTTCTCTAATGACAATCAGGTAGAGAGGAAACACTATCGTCCGCTTGCAAGCGGGGCATTAAGTACTGTCAAATAGGCGAGCTTTCGATAAGTCTTCTTGAGACTAGTAAACCTACATTCTGCAGGTAGATCGGCAAAGGAGATATAGCCCTACGTTTGACATCCTCCCGCCGCTAAATCAGAGATTGTAGCGGGGGATTCCTAAGACTCACGACTTAGGTTTCTGCTTCCTTCCCTTACGAGGATTTCGCCACTGGCTTCTAACACTATGGTTATCAGCTC
>JADEWQ010000061.1 GCA_015207585.1 Pleurocapsales cyanobacterium LEGE 06147
TTGACTTCTTGGGGATGTTGCTCTATATATTTCCAGGTGTAATTACTCATTTATTTTGGCTTGTTTGACCAATTTATGCTTGATTTACTTTTTTAATTTTATTTATAATTGTATTTTGGAGATGTCTTAAGCATTTTTTTTGATAGTTAATTATTATTTCAGATAACACTTAAATATATTTACTTAATTATTTTTTTTATTTAACAATTTTAATTATTAGCCGAGAAAGAATATCGGCAAGAATACCAGAGAAAAGTTTTTTTTCGAAAAAACACGTAGTTTTGTCTGAATAATTCTTATTGAAAAATTAACCCAATTTAATAAAAATATAATTATCATTAGGTTAACTAAACAGAAAAAATCAATGTTTAATTATTTGCAAAAGCAAAAGAACAAAATTGATAAACATTTTTTTGCAGGTAGTTTATAGGTGGTAAATAATATGAATAAAAAGCCCCAATTGAATTTCGACAATGCTCTACAAACTTCTTTAGAACAAATGAGCGAATCAAAAACTACTGATAATGACATAATTCAAGCTACTGAAGGAATTTGTATTCATCAACTGGTCGAAAATCAAGTAGCAAAAACTCCTGATACTGTAGCAGTTATTTTTGAAGATCGGCAGTTAACTTATCGAGAACTAAATCAAAAAGCTAACCAATTAGCACACTATTTAATAGAATTGGGAGTTAAGCCAGAAGTTTTGGTAGGGGTTTGTGTCGAGCGATCGCTAGAAATGATCGTTGCACTTCTAGCCATTCTCAAAGCAGGTGGAGCTTATGTTCCTCTCGATCCAAATTATCCACAGGAGCGTTTGGCATATATGCTAGAAGATAGCCAAGCTAAAGTATTGTTGAGTCAGTCTCAATTTGCCGAATCATTTACTGACCATTCAGTAAAGGTTATCTATCTAGATAAACAATGGGAAATTATTGAAGGTGGTGAAGAGAATCCAACCACTGGAGTGCAGTTAGACCATTTAGCATATGTTATCTATACTTCTGGCTCCACTGGTAAGCCTAAAGGAGTAGCGATGCCCCATCTTCCTTTAATGAACTTATTAACTTGGCAAATGCAAAACTTTAAGCTTGTTAGAGCAAAAACACTCCAATTTACTCCTATCAGCTTTGATGTCTCCTTCCAGGAAATTTTTTCGACACTATGTTCGGGCGGTACTTTAGTTCTGATTCCAGACTCGACCCGTCGAAATTCAGAGGCACTTTTATCTTATTTAAGTAAACAAGCTATCGAACGTTTATTTCTTCCTTTTATAGCACTTCAGCATTTAGCCGAGGTAGCCAATCAGACCCGTTCACCTCTCTATTTACAAGAAGTTATCACCGCTGGCGAACAGTTAAAAATTACTCGTTCCATTGCTAATTGGTTTAGTCAGCTTAAAGATTGTACTTTATACAACCAGTATGGACCTTCTGAAAGTCATGTAGTAACTGAGTATCAGCTCTCTGGTTCACCTAAAGACTGGCCGCATCTACCGCCAATCGGACAGCCAATTACTAATACCACAATTTATCTGCTCGATCCTAATCTTCGTCGACAAAGCGATCCTATCAAGCTAGTCGACCCTGGAGAACCAGGAGAGTTAGCCATTGGTGGAGTAGCTTTAGCACGAGGCTATCTCAACCAACCAGAATTAATTGATAGTAAATTTATTTCCAATCCTTTTAATAACGAGACTGGCTCTCGACTCTACAGAACAGGCGATTTAGCACGTCTTCTACCAGATGGCAATCTTGAGTATATTGAACGGATTGATAACCAAGTCAAAATTCATGGTGTTCGGATTGAATTAGGAGAAATAGAAGTTAACCTTAGTCAACATTTAGAAGTCAAAGATGCAATAGTCGTTGCTCGTAAAGATTCAGCAGGTAATAAGCGTTTAGTTGCATATATTGTGGCGACAAATGCCAAAACTTCTGAGGATAAAAATAAATTAGAATTGCAACTACGAATTTTTCTCAAAGAACGTTTACCTAACTGCATGGTTCCATCTGCTTTTGTGTTTATGGATGCGCTACCATTGACTCCGTCTGGCAAAGTCGAACGCAGATCGTTACCTGCGCCAAGTCAAACTAGACCCACTTTAAAAGAGGATTTTGTTCCGCCTCGTACTTCAGTAGAGAAACAATTAGCAAAAATTTGGTCTCAAGTTCTTCAGGTTGAACCAATAGGAATTCATGACAATTTCTTTGATTTAGGTGGCAACTCACTTCTAGCAATTCAGTTAGTCCATAAGACTAGAGAAGCTTTCCAAAAAGAATTGCCCATGGTGGCTCTTTTTGACGCACCAACCATTGCTGAGTTGAGCAAATTTATCGACACTAGTATGAATTTTGGTGTAACAGTTACGAGTGATAGTATTTCTGTTTCAAAATTAGAAGCAGAGGCTGCACTAGATCCTGCGATCGATCCAGACGATTTACCATTTGACTTTGTCACAGAACCAAATAATGTTTTAATCACTGGAGTAACTGGATTTCTGGGCGCTTTCCTTCTTTATGAACTTCTTGAGCAGACTCAAGCCAGCGTATATTGTTTAGTTCGAGCAACTAATGCTGAGACAGGTAAACAAAAAATTAGATCTAATCTGGAAAAATATTTAATTTGGAATGAAGAATATAGTTCAAGAATTGTTCCAGTCATTGGAGATCTCTCTCAACCTAGTTTAGGACTTTCTCAACGACAATTTCTTGAGTTGGCAAACAAAATTGAGGTGATTTATCACAATGGTGCTTCGATTAGCCTTATTCATCCTTACTCTGTACTTCGAGCTGCCAATGTTTTAGGAACTCAAGAACTGTTGAAACTTGCAACTCAAATTAAAATTAAACCCATTCACTTCATCTCCACTTTAGATGTTTTTCAAACTTCACATGCATTCAGCACAGATCCTATTGCAGAACAAGATGAACTTAATCCTGCTGAAGCAGTTTACTTTGATGGATATACCAAGAGTAAATGGGTATCGGAGAAGATGATTCGAATTGCTCAGTCTCGAGGACTGCCTGCCTCTATATACAGACCAGCAATGATCGCGGGACATAGTAAAACAGGTGTTTCTAATGTCAATGATTTAATGAACAGACTTATTAAAGGCTTTATCGAGCTTAAAAGCGCACCGAACTTCGAAATGATGATTAATATAGCTCCGGTTGATTATTTTAGTAAAGGAGCGATTTATTTATCTAAACAGAAAGAATCATTAGGAAAAGGATTTAACTTCATTAATCCGCAACCATTGCCAATGAGTGAATTTATTCAGTTAATTAATAGCTGTGGATATCCTGTTAAGCAAGTTGAACATAGGGAATGGGAAGCTCTGCTTTTGCAAAACATCAGTTCTTTAGATGGAATCGTATCTGTTTTAACCTCAAAAGCATCTGCAGAAAATCCAAGCTATATAGAAAGATCTTCTGTAGGAGCACAATTAGTTAGTTGCCAAAATGTCCTCAACGGACTCAGAGAAACTTCCATCGTCTGTCCACCGATAAATACTAAATTGTTTAATACCTACTTCTCTTACTGGAATTACATAGGTTTTCTCGATGCACCAATAGTCCATGACTATCAAAAAATTTCAAGTGTTATAGCTTGATAAATTACTGAGCTGGCGTTGTTGAATTTGATATTAGTCAACGCCACCAATCTTATAAATTTTAGTCACTTATACCTCCCTACTGTGTTAAAAACCGCTGCTAAAACAATCCGATAAGAGGTTTTCAATAACCAATTCATCAGTATTTTCCAGCTTTTCGGTTGAGAGATTCGGAGCTAGCTTAGAAATATTCAGTTTGCATATTTAGTACAGATTTATCATCTTTATCATCTGAATCTACTGAGCTTTATCCGTATCCAACTTAAATTATTGCAAGATTGCTTATGACTTTTTCCAATCTCGAGCCGCAATCTAATAGTGAAACTAAGACCCAATTTTCAAATCTAGGCGCTATTTTCTTAAAATCATCTAAATGTAAGCCCTTTCATTTGAAATCAATTGGCTCTGGTTTATTCATAGCTGTAATGAGTGGTGCTGTTGTCAGTCTGGGAGGTATCGCTATTATTTTCTACGAGGTACTGCAAAAACAGGCAGAAACTCAGCTTCGCGATACGTTAAACACGGAAGTTCATGCAATTAAAAGTAAGCTTACGCCCGTACAACAGTCCTTACGGAATCTCGGTGGCATGGCTCAGTTTTTAAAAGACATAGGAGAGAAAGACCCTAGGGTGTATGAAGCTATGCTTCTTGATTTCTTCCTAAAACGACCTTCTTTAGTGATGGGTATCTCCCTTCAACAAACGCCTTATGGAATTTTGTCAGACCGCCAGTGGTATGCTTCTTACTACTATTATGCTGAACAAAATACTTCAGACCTAATTGGTAGGCGTTTATCCTCGCCCAATGACTCAGTGCTTTATGCCGATCTAGTAATTGAGGACGACTCACCGAATCAAGATTATTACAAGGAAACTATTGCAATTGGCAAAGATAGCTGGCTTGAACCTTACCAATGGTATGACATAACAATGTCTACCTCAAACCATATACTTTTTGATAGTCAGGACAAGGTAGTTGGTTTCGTCTCGATGGATGTGAATTTGACTGCTTTGAGTGAACAGCTCGAGCAGCATGTCATCCGCGAAACTGGTTATTTTGTGATGGTGAGTGAGCAAGGTAACTTGGTATCTTATCCACCAGATTCCTCGAAAGTTAGGCAAAGCTATCAGACAGTTCCAATTCTCAAAGAGATCTGGCCTCAGTTGCAGCAGAGTCAATCTGGATTATTACGTTCAGGTGGTAACTATTGGGCTTATGAGCGAATCCCAAGTACAAACTGGTTAATGCTTGCAGTAGTTCCCCGCTCTGTCGTATTGATTCCAGTATTAGCTATTACTTTAGGAGGAACGCTAGGTGCCGGCACGATACTGGCAGTAGTGGTTTATTTATTTGTTCAACGACTGAACCGTCGTTTGAAACCTATTCTTGATGAGTGTCAAAAGTTAGTAGAAGCAGATGCCCAGAGAGCACTTCGGTTAAATGGAGAAGAAGCAACTGCTCTTGAAATGCAAGTGCAACAGCTAGATCTCCACAATGTCGACGAACTGGAGGTATTAGAATACTCATTTCGCCAAATGAGCGAGCAGTTACAAGCTTCCTTTGAAGAGCTAGAACTGCGGGTAGAGGAAAGAACTGCCGAGCTAAAAGAAGCCAAGGAAGTAGCTGATGCAGCCAACCAAGCCAAGAGCGAATTTTTAGCTAACATGAGCCATGAACTGAGAACTCCTCTCAATGGTATTTTGGGCTATGGGCAGATCCTGCGACAGTCAAATCATATGTCAGAAAAAGAGAAAAAGGGAATAGAAATTATTAACCAGTGTGGTTCTCATCTGTTGACTCTCATCAACGATATTCTCGATCTTTCTAAAATCGAAGCTCGGAAAATGGAACTAAATACTACCGAGTTTCATTTTCCTTCATTCCTCCAAGGAGTTGTCGAAATCTGCCGCATCAAAGCCGAGCAAAAAGGAATCGAATTTATCTATCACCAGGATGGTACGCTGCCGACGGGTATCGATACCGATGAAAAACGTTTGCGGCAGGTTTTAATGAATTTGCTCAGCAATGCGATTAAATTTACCGACCGAGGTAAGGTTATATTTACTGTTAAAGCGGAAAAAGTAAATTTTATTGAAAAAGAAAGAATAACTGTCAATCGGGTTCGTTTCCAAGTCAAAGATAGCGGCATAGGAATTAGCCCCGAAGATTTAGAAAAAATCTTTTTACCTTTCGAACAAGTAGGCAGCTTTCAAAAACAGTCCGAGGGTACGGGACTGGGATTGGCTATCAGTCAAAAAATTGTTGCCCTGATGGGGGGGGTTTTGCAAGTACAAAGTCAATTAGGAGAGGGCAGCACCTTTTGGTTTGAGGTAGAACTTTCTGAAGCGACAGCGTGGGCAGAAGCAGCCAAATTTTTCCCACAAGGTACCGTTACTGGTTTTAAGGGTCAACCACGAAAAATCTTAGTGGTAGACGATATCTGGGAAAATCGCTCGGTTATAGTCAATTTGCTCGAACCGCTTGGTTTTGAAATGATTGAAGCTGAAAACGGTCAAGATGGTTTGGATAAGATCGCTCAGTTAAAACCGGATCTGGTAATTACCGATATAGCCATGCCAGGGGTAGATGGTTATGAAATGCTCGCCCAAATACGCCAGAATTCTCAATGGCAAAATATAGTTATCATTGTTTCCTCTGCCAGCGTATTTGACAGCGACAGACAAAAGAGTTTGGATGCCGGAGCTAATGATTTTTTGCCCAAGCCCATCCAAGCCAACAGTTTGTTAACAGCACTGCAAAAACTTCTACAACTGGAGTGGGTATACGAAGAAAGCCTAATAGGAAGCCAAGAAAAAACCTTGGAGCAAATAGATCTAGCTCAAATCATACCTCTATCGGTTGAAGATATGGCTTTGCTCTATGATTTAACTCGAAAGGGCTTGGTCAATAATCTGCTTAACGAAATTGAGCGGATTGAAAAACTAGATAACAAGTTTATTCCTTTTACACGGAAAATTCGTCAATTTGCCAGTGGTTTTCAGTTGCGACAAATGAGAACCTTCATCGAGCAGTATCTGGAAACTAATTAGTTTATTTTGCAAGCTGCAATTGTCACTTTTTTCTTTGTTGAGTTAATCAAGATCGATCCATGGGAGACAAAAATGACAGCAATTCTGGATGCTCAGAGCATCTTAATTGTCGATGATAATGTTAACAATTTAGAGGTTCTTTCTGAAACTTTGACCGGGGCAGGATTTCAAGTTGCCGTAGCCATTGATGGCGAAAGCGCGATCGAGCAAATTCAGTATCATAAGCCGGAACTAATTTTGCTGGATGTGATGATGCCGGGCATTGATGGATTTGAAACTTGTCACCGCCTGAAAGCAGACCCCTCAACCTATGATATCCCAATTATTTTTATGACTGCCTTTTCCGAGACCAATAAGAAAGTTAAAGGCTTTTTCTTGGGAGCAGTTGACTATATCACCAAACCGTTTCAGCAAGAGGAAGTGTTGGCAAGAGTTAGAGTCCAGTTGCAGTTGCGCAACTTGACCAGAACCCTCGAACAACAAAATAACACGCTCAAGCATGAAATTGTCAGCAGAGAGAAAGCAGAAACTTCTTTGCTTAAACTCAACCACGAATTAGAAAAATATGTCGAGGAACGTACGACTAAGCTTTCTCAAGTCTTACAAAAACTTCGTCACACTCAAGTTCAACTACTACGACAAAAACAAGAACTGGAAAACCGAGTTCAGGCACGCACTGCTGAATTGGCTAAAAGTATGGAGGAAGCCGAAAAAGCTCGTACTGAAGCGGAAAAAGCCAATCAGTCCAAAAGCCAATTTCTTGCCAATATGAGCCATGAATTGCGTACGCCGATGAACGCGATTATTGGCTATAGCGAAATGTTAATGGAAGAAGCAGAAGAACTTGGTCAAAAATATTTCATTCCCGATTTACAAAAAATTTATGGCGCAGGGAAACATCTTTTAAGTTTGATCGATGACATTCTCGACTTATCCAAGATTGAAGCCGGACGAATGGAACTCTATCTAGAAACTTTCGAGATTAGTTCTCTCGTTCATGATGTCGTATCTACCATCACCCCATTAGTGGCTAAAAACGCTAATTACTTTCAAGTAATTTGTCCTGAGAATCTCGGTACCATGCGCGCAGATTCGACTAAAGTGCGTCAGAGTTTGTTCAACCTCCTGAGTAATGCGAGTAAATTCACGGAAAACGGCACTATTACCCTTACACTCAGTCGCCAAACTACCAAAGGAAAAGATTGGATTGTCTTTCAAGTCAGCGATAAAGGTATAGGTATGACCCCAGAACAAATGGGGAAATTATTTCAGGCTTTTACTCAGGCAGATGCTTCTACTACCCGCAAATACGGCGGAACTGGCTTGGGCTTAGCGATTACCAAAAAATTCTGTCAAATGATGGAAGGAGATATCACTGTAGAGAGCGAGTCGGGCAAAGGATCTACTTTCACCATCCAACTGCCAGTCGAAGTGCAAATGGTGACCAAAATAGAGTTTTCTGAATTGCCTCAAGAAGATCTTTTTTCTAATAAGCAAAATACTATTTTAGTCATTGATGACGACCCCACAATCCATGATTTGATGAGGCGTTTTCTCACCAAACAAGGATTTCAGGTGCGAACTGCTAACAGCGGTCCTGAAGGACTGCGCTTAGCCAAAGAACTTCAACCAGAGGCGATTACTCTCGATGTCATGATGCCTGGCATGGATGGCTGGGCAGTACTAGCCGCTCTTAAGGCTGACCCCGAAACAGCTCATATTCCAACCATTGTAATGACCATTGTCGACAATCAAAATCTTGGCTATGCTTTGGGTGCTGCCGACTACATACTCAAACCTATTAATCGCAATGAATTAATGTCAGTATTGCAAAAATATGGAACGAGCCAATCTCCTAATTCGATTTTGGTAGTAGAAGACGATCTTAACAACAGAGAAATGCTCCGCCGTCAACTAGAGAAAGAAAACTGGCAGGTAATGGCAGTAAAAAATGGTCGCGAAGCATTAGAGGCGATCGCTACTCATCGACCGAGGCTGATTATTGCCGATCTGATGATGCCAGAAATGGATGGTTTTGAGTTGGTTCACGAACTGCGTCAGCACGCTCCATGGCGTTCGATTCCTATAATCGTCCTTACAGCTAAAGAACTTACAGAAACAGACCGACAAAAATTGTATGGACATGTAGAAAAAATTGTTCAGAAGGGTTCCTATCAGCGTCAAGCTTTGCTGACAGAAGTACACGCTCTCCTTTCAGAAGCGATTTCTCGCAAGAAAACTAAGCAGACCGTGTCATCTCTCTAATTAAAAACTTATCCGCTCGAGAACCAGCCATGGCAAAAATACTGTTAGTCGAAGACAACGAAATGAACCGAGATATGCTCTCTCGTCGCTTACAGCGCAAGGGTTATGAGGTAATCATTGCCGTTGATGGTGCTGAAGGTGTTTCCATGACCTCTTCAGAAAATCCCGACTTAGTTTTGATGGACATGAGTCTACCTATTATGGATGGTTGGGAAGCAACGCGGCAGCTGAAAGCTAATCCCCAAACCCAAGAAATTCCCGTGATTGCCCTAACTGCTCATGCTATGTTGGGCGATCGCGAAAAGGCATTGAAAGCTGGTTGCGATGACTACGATACTAAGCCGATTGAATTACCTCGCCTGCTGAGCAAGATCGAGACTTTTTTAGGAAGAAGTTAAATCTCCTGCAATCAAAAATCAAAGAATATTGTCAATGTCTATAGATAGTTCCTCTCAATTATCCTTGCTTGCTCACCTGCGTCATGAACTGCGTACGCCGATTAACGCCATTATTGGCTACAGTGAAATGCTCCTCGAAGAATTGGAAACAGAAGACGAACAATATTCTAGCTCTTCGCAAAAGAAAGATTGCAAGATTGCCTGCGAACTTCAAAATATTCAAAATTGCGGCAGCCAACTTCTATTTTTAGTTAATACTATCCTCAGTCCGACTCAACAAGAAGATAGCCAGTTAAATCTCGATCTATCTATCTTAAGGGAAACTCTCCGAGTCAAACTACAAACACCTGCCAAAACGGTCACTAATTGTTGTCAACAGCTTTTAAATCGAGTACCCACAGAACTTATTTCGGATTTAGACAGGATTCAAATTGCTGCCGAGTCTTTACTGAGGGCGATCGATAACTCCGTTGAACTATCCGAACATTTCTTGTTTCGAGGGGATATCGAGCAAACTCCCAGTTTAATAACAGCTTTTGCTCATTCTGATTCTTCTCAAAATTTAACTACTGCTCCAGTCAGCTCGGATAAAAACACTATTTTGGTAGTAGATGACAAGGAAACCAATCGAGATTTACTCTCGCGGCAGATAGAAGCGCAAGGCTATCAAGTAGCCGTGGCAGCCAATGGTCAGCAAGCACTACAGATGATTCAGACCGGACAATACGACCTGATTCTTTTAGACATCATCATGCCGGAAATGAATGGTTACGAGGTACTTAAGTGGCTGCGTAATAGTCTGTGGCGACATATTCCGGTAATTACGATCTCGGCTTTGGACGAGATTGATAGTGTCGTCAAATGTATAGAAATGGGAGCTGAAGATTACCTGTCTAAGCCATTTAATTCAGTGTTACTTAGAGCAAGGATCGGTGCTTGTTTGGAAAAGAAACGGCTGCGGGATCAAGAAAGTCTATATTTAGATCGACTGGCACTGGCTAACCAGGAAATTACTAGCTTAAATGAGCGTCTCCAAGCAGAAAATGTCCGCCTCAATGCAGAGCTAGATGTAACTCGACGCTTGCAACAGATGATGTTGCCGAAAGAAAAAGAATTGATGGAAATTGACGGACTAGAGATTGCTGGATTTATGCAACCAGCAAATGAAGTAGGTGGCGATTACTACGATATTCTCGAGCACAATGGTCTAGTCAAAATTGGCATTGGCGATGTAACGGGACACGGTCTTGAAAGTGGAGTCTTGATGATTATGGTGCAAACAGCAGTACGAACCTTAATTGAAAATAATGAAACCGACCCCAAAAAATTCTTGGACGTGCTCAATCGCACTATCTACAAAAATGTGCAGCGTATGAATTCGGATAAAAATCTAACTCTTTGCTTGATGGACTATCAAAAAGGCAAACTAAGTTTGAGTGGACAACACGAAGAAATAATTGTAGTCCGCTCTGGCGGCGAAATAGAGCGGATTGACACCATCGATTTAGGATTTCCACTCGGATTAGAAGAAACCATCGCTGATTTTGTTTTTCAAATTCAAATACAGTTACATTCTGGAGATGTAGTAGTGCTTTATACCGATGGAATTACAGAGGCTGAAAATGAATTGGGGGTGCAATATGGACTAGAAAGACTATGTGAAATGGTTAGGCATAACTGGCAAAGATCTGCTCGAGAAGTCAGACAGCTTGTCATTGAAGATCTGCAACGGCATATTAACGAACACAGAGTTTACGATGACATTACTTTAGTAGTATTAAAGCAAAAATAACTCGAAACAAAAAAGCTAACTACTAGCAATTATTCATTACTAAAAATTTATAGTTGTAATTAATATGAATATTATATTTGGAGATTTTATTGAAAATTTGCCTCCCAGTCAAGAATATTTAATTATTAGCTTTTCTCCAACTTCTGTACCTCTACAAAAAAGATGGCGAAATAACGGATTATCTGCTGATTTTTTAGCCGACTATCTCAGCACTTTTTTTCTCTGCGATGATGAAGAGCATGTATGTAAAGCAAAACAGGCAGAGTTCAAAAGTGCTATTAGTTATATTGCCAATGAGTTATTAGAGAATGGGATGAAATATAGTAAAGACACTTCTACGTCTACAATTAGTATTCAACTTCATTTGGAGCGCGACAATATTATTTTTGAGATGACTAACAGTATTAATACCAAAGCAATAAAAAGATTTCAAGCTTATATAAAAGAATTAATTAATTCAGATCCTTACGAGTTCTACATGCGACAATTAGAACAAAATGCAACACAGAAAAACAGTACAAAATCTGGGTTGGGATTCTTAACTATGATGAATGACTATGGAGCAAAACTAGGTTGGAAATTTGAAACTTCAGGGCAAGAATCAAAAGAAAGTGCAGTAACAACCATGGTGCAACTGAGAATCGACTCTTAAAAATCTTGATTTAACTCCCATAAATATTTATCAACTATTTCATTTTTTTTCAAACATTGGGAACAATAAATTACCTGAGTAATAAAAAAATTATTTAAAGCAGTAACGCGATGAAAATTCAACAAGAAGATTACAGTATAGTTTACGATGCAGTTGCCACAACTGTTGTCTGCCAGGGTTCACTTCGGTTAAATGGCACGGCAGAATATTCCCCTATCATAGATTTACTCAATGATGTAGTCGAACAAGAACCATCTCACATTATCTTAAATTTACGAGAGCTAAAATTTCTTAATAGCACCGGAATTAGTATGCTTTCAAAATTTGTCATTAACGTACGCAATAGAAAGAATATTCAAATGATAGTGATTGGTTCTCAAGAAATTTCTTGGCAAAGTAAGTTTTTAAAAAACTTACAGCGACTGATGCCCTCTCTTCAACTGAAATTAACTTAGTACTACTGGCTGATTTTATTCAGAGGTGAAATCATCAAAATAGCAATCTTTAAGCCTTTTCGATTTTGAAAGCTTGTTGTCTAAGTTTGAGCGAGCAGTTACTTGAGTCTTTGTTTGATAAAATTAACTAGTTGCGCAAATTGTTTCTTTAACAGTTCTGTCTCTCGTTCCATCTTGGCAACTGTTGCTTTAAGTGACTCAATTTCTTTTGCCATAGCCAAGGTATCGTCACTAGAGAGGGCAATCGATGTAGATTCGGAGTCTGCTAGTTTCTTCGCCTTAATCGTTGCCTCTCGAATCGCTTCTACTAACTGTTCGCGATCGAAAGGCTTTTCAACAAAGGCAAAATACTCAAAAGGTTCGGGAAGTTTATCTGTGACTTCCTCCTTGCGTCCAGACATGAGGACTAGTGGAATTGTTTTGAGTCGTTGCTGCTTTTGAATTGCTTGATATACTTCCCAACCGCTCATTTTAGGTAAGAGAAAATCGAGCATGATCAGGTTAGGATTTTCCTGCTGAATTAGATTAAATCCTTCGATACCATCCCTAGCTTCGATAATCTCAAAATTGCCTGCTGGCAACATATCTTTAACGCGCATTCTAATAACCTTGCTGTCATCAATAACTACAATTTTATTTGTTGTCACGGCTGACTCCTTAACCTAATGATTGGTTTATTAATATAGAAATTTACTAGACTTAATTTGAGTGGGAATAATAGTAAAGTTAATATCTGTGTCCATAGAGTTCCCTCAAATGAGTTCAAAATATCATTAGCAACTCAAAACATTTTTTTCTGTTTTATATCAACAAAAGCGGTTGCTCGTGAAGCGGATCGCTCTCTGGCTTGTATACTTATAACTTGTTGTATAAAATGAATCAATCTCAGCCAATACAGTCAGCTCAAAGTCAGTGGCGTGCAGAAGTAAGTTCTCTACCATCATGGTTGAGACGTTCCATTGGTAAAGTTAGCGAACTTTCGACAGTACAAAAAATTATTAAACAGCGAGGGATTCACACTATTTGTGAAGAAGGAAGATGTCCCAATCGAGGAGAGTGCTACGCTAATAAAATGGCTACTTTCTTGTTAATGGGACCGACTTGCACTCGGGCCTGTGCCTTTTGTCAGGTTGATAAGGGACACGCACCTATGGTTTTAGACCCCCAAGAACCAGAAAAAGTAGCCGAAGCAGTCAGTTTATTGGGCTTGCGCTATGTCGTGCTGACTTCCGTGGCTCGAGATGATTTAGCCGATGGAGGCGCGGGGTGGTTTGTACGAGTAATGACAGCTATTCGTGTCCAAAATCCTCACACTCAAATTGAAGTCTTAACCCCTGATTTTTGGAGCGGTAAAGGTCTAGAACAAGTCCAAAGAGAAAGAGTAGCAACATTAGTAGCAGCTAAACCAGCTTGCTATAACCACAACCTAGAAACAGTTAAAAGCTTGCAAGGACCGGTAAGAAGGGGAGCCAAATACGATCGCTCCCTTAATGTCCTGCGTTTGGTCAAAGAATTCGACCCGTCTATTCCTACCAAATCGGGCTTAATGTTAGGACTGGGAGAGACAGAAACTGAAATCATCGAGACGATGATAGATTTACGAGAAGTAGGTTGCGATCGCCTTACTCTGGGTCAGTATTTGCGCCCTTCCCTCCAACACCTGCCAGTGGAAAAATATTGGACTCCAGAAGAATTCGAGCATCTGGGAGATGTAGCCCGTTCTCTTGGCTTTAACCATGTCCGTTCGGGTCCATTGGTACGCAGTTCCTACCATGCGGGAGAAAAGTAAGCCGTCAAAAATCAGGAGTCAATGGATAATGGATAATTATTAACTCTCAATTATCCATTATCAATTATTAATTATTCATTAATAAATGTTATGCCGTTCCCTTAAATAAACCTTGGGGACGGACAAATAAAACGATCGCCATGATTAGTAATGCTACTCCCAACTTATATTCGGAATTAAGAAACTGAACGCTCGATTCTTGGGCAACACCAATAATTAAAGCACCCGCGATCGCTCCGTAAGGATTACCGATTCCACCGAGAATTACGGAAGCAAACAGGGGCAAAATTAAAAACCAGCCCATGTTAGGACGTACCGTAGTTATTAAACCGTACATTCCTCCAGCAACAGCAGTTAAAATCCCTGTAATTATCCAAGTCCAAATTACAACTCGTTCGACGTTGATACCCGATATCCTTGCTAAGTCAATATTATCGGCAACTGCTCGCATCGCTTTGCCAATTTTACTTTTTTGCAAGAGAAAATGCAGGGCAATCATGGCTAAAATTGCTAACCCAATAACTATTAGACGATAATAAGCGATCCTCACTCCGCCAATATCTAGGGCTTGTACCAGTGGTAAATCGTAAGATTGGTTGCTTCCACCCCAAATTAACAGAATACCGCTGCGAATAAATAAAGCCAAACCGATGGAAATAATAATTAGAGTCGTAGAAGTGGCACGGCGATCGCGCATTGGTTTCCAAAGCAGAAATTCGGCAATTAACATGGCGATTACCGTACCTCCAGCTCCCAAAAACATCGCCAGCCAAATATTAACACCATCGATATCTATTACTCGATAGCCCATCCGAATGCTGATTCCGGTATTAAAAAGCCAAGTTAGATAAGCTCCCAGAGTCATAAAATCCCCGTGAGCAAAATTAGAAAGCCGCAAGATCCCATAGGTAAGAGTAAGTCCAATCGCCGCTAAAGCCAGCACGCTACCGACGGCAATCCCATTGAATAGAAGTTGAGGGTCCATTCTTTTTGTTTCTCGACTAGACCGCTATATTTTAAAATACGGTTTTCAAAGTAGACGAGGTTTATTCGCGATCGCCCTTGACATACTCGATCGATATAATTATCTCAGGTTTTAAGGATAAGGAGCGATCGCAATGATCACGCTAAACTTAAATTCGGTGATTCATTTGAGTCCCGAACAGTTTGAAAAACTGTGTCATGCCAATCCAGAAGCCAAGTTAGAACTGACAGCAAGAGGAGAATTAGTTGTCATGTCGCCTACTGGAGGAGAAAGTGGCATTCGCAATATGAAAATATCGGCTTTGTTGTATTTATGGACAGAGAAAGACGGCACGGGAGTATCTTTTGATTCTTCCACTATGTTTCAACTTCCTTCAGGTGCTTTTCGTTCTCCGGATGCGGCATGGATTGCTAAGACTCGTTGGCATGCTCTAACAAATGAAGAAAAGAAAACTTTTCCTCCTATCTGTCCTGATTTTGTTATCGAACTACGTTCTCCATCCGATAGTCTCAAAGAACTCCAAAATAAGATGCAAGAGTACATAGATAATGGAGTGCAGTTAGGATGGCTAATCGATCCACAAACTAAACAAGTTGAAATTTATCGAGCGTCTCGCTCAAAAGAAGTTTTACAAAACCCAGATAGGTTGGATGGAGAGAATGTATTACCTGGTTTTGTTTTGGAACTAGCAGAAATTATTTAAATTGATGACTTTCGACAAGGAACAGAGTAGCATGCTACGTCCCTACTGTGTACGGGCGAATGGCTATTCGCCCCTACGGAAACAGGATAAATAGCTGGTAAGCTGAAAAGGCTAGAGTTTCTGCTGTATTAACTTCAAAATTATGACTATTTGGATCAACGAACAAATCGATCCTTGCGGTATTGTCTATTCCTGTATCGCTTGCCGTAGTGAAGAGGCAGCTAAAGAATGTCACGAAACTTGGCAAAATAATTTGACTCAAAAGCAAAAGCAAGAAGGTTGGGTGGCTCGTTTGCGTACTGTTGATTCTTGGGATGAAGTACCCGTAAACGCGCTCAAGTTAAATTAATAATACCCTCTTTCAATTTGCCTTTTTAAGTATAAATTGATTATACTTAGTAAAGTGTAGTCGTTATGAGTTCAATATAATTATTATGACAAACTTACCCATAGAAAATGTAGTTATTATAGGCTCGGGGCCTGCTGGCTACACTGCTGCCATCTATGCGGCGCGGGCAAACCTCAAACCCGTTATGTTTGAGGGTTTTGAAGCTGGTGGAATCCCAGGCGGACAATTGATGACTACGACAGAAGTAGAGAATTTCCCCGGCTTTCCCGAAGGAATTACTGGTCCTGCATTGATGGACAAAATGAAGGCGCAAGCAGAACGCTGGGGTACAGAGTGCTATACAGAAGACGTTATAGAAGTAGATTTGCGTCAGCGTCCGTTTACGGTTCGTTCTGACGAACGGGAAATTAAAACCCACAGTATTATTATCGCTACAGGAGCTACAGCTAAACGGTTAGGTTTGCCTTGCGAAAATCAATTTTGGAGTAGAGGTATTACAGCTTGTGCCATTTGTGATGGAGCAAGTCCAATTTTTCACGGTCAAGAATTGGCAGTAATAGGTGGTGGTGACTCCGCCGCCGAAGAAGCCGTTTATTTGACTAAATATGGTTCTCACGTACACTTACTAGTACGACGAGACGAAATGCGCGCATCCAAAGCGATGCAAGACCGAGTGTTCAATAACCCTAAGATTACCGTTTACTGGAATACAGAAGCAGTTGACGTTTTTGGAGAGAACGATCGCCTTGAAGGAGTAAAAATCCGCAACACCAAGACGGGAGAAGAAAACGAACTACACGTTAAAGGATTATTTTATGCGATCGGTCACAGTCCCAATACTTCTTTATTCAAAGATCAGCTAGAACTAGATGATGTAGGTTATGTTGTCGTTAAGCCAGGTACGGTAGAAACGAGCGTTGAAGGAGTTTATGCTGCTGGCGACGTACAGGATCGCGAGTTTCGTCAAGCAGTTACGGCAGCGGGTACCGGGTGTATGGCAGCGATGTCTGCCGAAAGATGGTTATCTGCCAATAATTTAATTACCGAATACCATCAACAAGCAGATGCAGAAATTTATACCGCCAAGGAACCCGAACCAGAAACTGAAACCGATACAGAAGAAACATTTAATTTTGCCGCTACTCGTCATCGTGGCGGATATGCATTACGCAAACTCTTCCATGAAGGCGATCGCTTATTAGTCGTCAAATATGTCTCTCCTACCTGCGGTCCCTGTAAAACTCTCAAACCAATCCTCGACAAGGTAATTGACGAATACGAAGGAAAAATCTACTTTGTCGAAATTGATATCACCGAAGATCCAGAAATCGCTCAAATGGGTCAAGTAATCGGTACTCCTACAATTCAATTTTTCCGCGACAAACAATTATTAGAAGAAATTAAAGGAGTCAAGCAAAAAAGCGAGTACCGTCGAGTAATAGAGAGTTATTTAACTGCTAATGTTGCAGGGTAAATAACGACATTGAAAGCTGTTAGCCGTCAGGGTTATTTCAAAATTTAAGAAGCCTGAAAGTTATGCTGTGACTCGATCCCCCCTTGCCCCCCTTGAAAAGGGGGGATTCAAGCCAAAAGTCTGAAGTTTCCCTTCAAAAGGGGGATTTAGAGCGAGCGAAACATTGATTTACAAACACTTTCTGAAGTCCGTTTAAACGGACTTTTGCTATGAGACAGAGAATTTATTCTCTGGCTATCTGGTTAGCTGTTAGCTGTTAGCCGTTAGCTTTTTGATAAAAAAGCGGACTTCTTTATTTGTTAAAAACGGAAGGTAGTACGGAGGGTGCCGACGTAGATGGTATCATTAGCTGCAATATGTCCTGGATTAGTGACAAAGAAGAAACCTGGCGTAATCCAGAGATTATCATTTACCTTAAAGCGGTAGAAAAACTCGAAGTGCAGTGAAGTCGCTTCATCTTCTTGTCCAACTCTTCTAGGTAAAACACCTTGCCGGACTAATTCCGTTACATTTCCATCTGCTCCTTCAATTGTTCCCACAGTGTCTAAGTTGGGATTATTATCAGTAACCGCAGTTTCCCCTTCTTCCCTGATAACCTGCTCAAAAAATGGTACTGGCGTACCAGGCGTTTCGGGACCAGCATCGACTAATTTGGGCGGCATGCCAAAGATAAAACCAAATAAATCTCCTTCTCTGCCAAAAGGATCGGACAAACCTAAAGAAACAGCAAAGGTAGCTGTATTGGCAAATGGCTTCTTCCCTGCAGAGGCTCCAATCCCATTGTCAGGAGGATTGCCTACAACAAAAGGATTGGCAAAACCACCTTCATCAGGAAGTTCGTTCAGGAAATTGCTAAAAGTGTACCCACCCCAAGCGCCAAAGGTTAGCTGTTCTGTGATAAGCCATTGAAAGCTTCCGCCTACTGCATTGATTTGCGCGGGTTGATCTCCAAGAGGAAATGGGCAACAGTCCGCAAATGGGGAGTCGCCTACTGGTCCGGGAATGCTTGCCCTAGACCATAATCCCCCTGTTTCGGCATTGACACTACCTGTAAATGTTCCCAAAGCTCCATCGACCGCATAAGCATTTACGTAATTTATTCCCGCAACAATATTATCTGTAGGCTGCACCAAAAACTGCACCCCCAGAGCACTATGATCTGCCCCGACAACTCCTGCTCCTGGATCGCCGCTATCTCTCGTACCATAAGCGACTTGAAGGCGCAATGGGTCAGCGATTAACCAATCAAATCCAACCCCCGCATCCATAGCTCCACCAATTCTCAAAATTGGATTGAGTTGTCCGAAGCGGGAAACTGAACCTCGTCCGATATCAAAGAAAGGAGAATTAGCAGTTAAGACATTGCTCAAAGCAAAGCCAAAAGTAGAAGCATAGAATGCAACTCGGTCATTAAAAGCGGGAAAACGATACTCTAAAATATCTAAAATAACTTGGTTCTCATATCCCGCTTGATAACCAAGCCGAGCCATATAAGTATTCAACGACCTCGGATTTGTAAATCCACCACCAGGAACGTCAGGATCGCCAAAACCAAAATTACCAGTTGTTAAAAACATCCGCAGGCGGTCTTGTCCAGTGAATGAGGTCTGCAATCCCAAGCGAGCTAAATAAGCCAAGACGGTGTTTGTGTCTGGATCTGTTCGATTGGTACAGTCAGCTCCAAGATTCTGATCGTCTTGAGTAATGTCAACTATGCTACATCCCCCAGGAGGATCGCCACCCCAAGCATCTGCTAAGCCAAAGACTACCTCTCCTTCTAGTTTGGTCGTAGTCGAAAATTGATGGTCTTCTAAGAAAGCAACGCGACCTTCCAAATTGTCTACTCGTCCGGCTATGGTTGCTAGTTCTGCTTCAAATTCCTTGCTCAATCTTTGCAGCGTCTCTAAATCATCGCGATTGACAGCTTCGCTATCAGCAACCAGACGCTCGATTTGCTGCAAACAAGCATTCAAGCCAGCCGCAAATTCATAGCGACTCATTGATTGGTTACCTCGATAGGTTTGGTTGGGATAACCAACAATACAGCCATAACGTTCCACTAAACTTCTCAACGCTTCATATGCCCAGTCTCCTGGTTGAACGTCCCGCAGTTGGGAAACATTGGTCAATTGTGCGATCGAATCATTAGGAATAATAACTGGATCGAGAGATTGAGTGTTAGTTTGATAGTTAGTAAATTCTGCCTTATTTATACTAATTCTCTCTGCTAGATTAGACTCAAAATTAAGGTTGCGATCGCCAAAATGAATTTCCGAATCGATCGGATTAATTTTATTGTTCAAAGGTTCTGCTTGAGCTACAGATGTAAATACAAATAATAAAGAAAGCCCAGGTAATAAATACTTAATCTTCATTGCTCCCCCTACCCACTTGTTATTGTTAATTTGTTTAGGATCTATTTATCCTAGATAAATCTTTGTATTCTGTTATTTCTTAATTTATTATCATTAATTTGATAATTAATTTATGGACTTTCTTTTTAAGAAACAAAAGTTAGCAAAAATTATTAGTCATAAATCAAAATCTTTGTCAAAAATTACGAAGAATTAATTAGTTGAATCTCCTTCATATAGACAATTGAAGCTTGTAGAGACTTAGTATGCCACGTCCCTACAAAGGATAAATTTAACAATTATCTCATCTCTAGATTTCTTTTAATGTAAACAAGAGAAAAAATTAATCAACCTTGCTAAGCTAATACATATTTAATCGATCATTCTTAGCCCGAGAAAAATTTTTTCCCCCTAAATATCCTTCAAAAATTTTATTTACAGGGTTGTCCGAGAAGAAGAAAACGACATCCAGCCGATGGCTCATCTCTAATCATGTTTTTGATAGAAAAACCTTTGTAAATATCTTCAACTTTATCTGCCGGATTGTTAGCATTTAAATCCAATCTACCGACAATATCTTCGCGGGGGTCAAAATCCAAAGTTCCTCTTTCTAAATTACTGGCATTTATTGGCATTAAAGCAGCTTGAATGGTTTCAAAAGTAGGAGGATCGAATTTAAAGGGTAAATCGAATGCCAGAGGATTCCAGAGGGTCAAGAAATTGTTTGAATTTTGTCCGCTACTAAAGCGATTATGAAGAGTTGGCGGATCGTATTTTACTGCTTCCGAGACAGTCTGAACTATGTCTTCTGATTCAAAACTTTGATTACTTTTATCTTCTACAGAACAATATTGCTGAACCAGCTTGCCCTTATCCGCAGAACCGCGACCGTGAACGCCAATCACAAAACCATTACTGTCAAAAACTGGTCCCCCACTCATACCCGGACGAGTTTCATCTACATAGAAGATACTATAGCCATTTTCTCCCTGATTTGGCTCGATTTTTCTAGTAACTGGTGCCCAGGCTAAACGTCTAGTCCTGGTCGCAACCTTACCCCGACATTGACCTGTAACCGGGTCTTTTTCTTTTTCTGGGTCAGGCCAACCAGATACATAAACTCGGTCTGAAACTCGAACATTATCTACATTACCAAGAGAAGCTACTGGATACTCGCGATCGCTATTAAAACTAACTACTGCTAAATCTGGTCCGGCAACTCGACGGGGAAGTTTAATCGAATAGCATCCTAAGCGTAATAACTTGCTCCCCGGATTGAGATTGCCGTTTAGAGGACAATCTCTGCCATCATTAATCTCTTTTACTTCGTAAACTAGTCCGTCGCTGGTGCGGATACCGTAAGACAAATTTTGGTCGAGGTCTCTTTGTTTAAAATTGTGAGTGACAGTTAAAACGTAATAAGTATTATTTTCTCTAGCAATAATTACGCCCGAACCCGGGTTCCAAACTCCATCGGGATTATTTTCTCGTGCTAAAGGATTGTTGCGATTTTCTTCTAGCTCGTCAACTAATTCTGGTGTCAGTCCTGGAGCGATTATCACTGTCGTTTGGCTGGCGATCGAATTAATTTCTTCCAATGATAACTCTGCTAAGGCAGGAGTAACAGCCAGCCCACTTAACAAAATTACTCCTAGGCATTGGCTAAGTAACTTGATACCAAAAGCCATTTTAATTAATAAAATAAAGATTTTTTATTATTTTCTGGCATATTAATACTAGCTCTCTCGCACGATTGTTATGTAACTTGTTTTACAAAATTCAATAAAGCCATGGCAAATTGCTGCCTAAAATAAACAAATATTAATCTAGATTTACTTTAGCCTCGGGCAAAATGAGCATGGCATCGCCAAAAGAATAAAAGCGATATTGCTGGGCGATCGCTTCTCGATATAAAGTCAACAAACGCTCTCTATCAATAAAGGCACTTACTAACATCAATAAACTAGAATAGGGCAGATGAAAATTAGTAATTAAACCATCTACGATTTGCCAGCGATAACCAGGATAAATAAATAAATCTGTCTTGCCACAAAAAGATTGCAAAGCTTTACCTCGGTCTGTGCCGCAAGCACGAGCAGCTCCTTCTAAAGCTCTAACTACGGTAGTTCCTACTGCAATAATTCGACCGCCTCGCTCTTGGGTCGCTTTTATTTTAGCTACAGTATCTTTACTTACTTCTACCCATTCCTGGTGCATGGCATGATGAGTAATATTTTCTACTTCAACGGGACGAAATGTACCTACTCCTACGTGAAGAGTAATGTAAGCTTGTTCGATGCCTTTGGCTTGCAATCTTTGCAGCAGCTCATCGGTAAAGTGTAGTCCAGCTGTTGGAGCTGCTATTGCTCCTGGTTGTTGGGCAAAGACTGTCTGATATTGTGCAGGTTGGGATTCTCTCGTTGTAATGTATGGAGGTAAAGGCATTTGCCCGTATTTCTCTAATATTTGCCAAAAAGATTGATGAGGTGGTAAGGCAAATTGAAGGATTCTCCCGCCAGTGCTTTCGTCTCGTTCAATTACCTTAGCTTTTAACTCAGAATTTGGCTCGTTAGGAATATCTACTACAGGATCGAACACAATTTCTGTACCCAACTTGAAACGCTTGCCCGGTTTGACTAACGCCAGCCAGCAATTATTGCCCCTTTCTTCCAGCAACAGAATTTCTACGGGTGCCCCTGTCGATCTGTAACCGTAAAGTCGGGCAGGAATCACCCGTGTATTATTGAGAACTAATAAATCTCTTGGCAACAGCCAATCTGGTAGATGGCGAAAAATACTATGGGCATAACTCGTAGGTGAATCTACTACGAGAAGGCGAGAGCTGTCTCGCGGTACTGCGGGAGTTTGCGCAATTAGCTCGGACGGTAAATCGTAACCGTAGCTCGATAGAAGCCGATCTTCATTCATTCTGTTTCTAATATTAACTAGTTACAAGCTAAGTTGGGTAATTTCCCCTATGGTATATTCAAAAGATCGGGTGCTTTTCCCCTAGTCGAAGCAATCTGCTTACTGTCAGACTAGAGTAGGTAAATACAACTCCGCCTAGAGACAGCGGAGGATGTGTCAACTCGGTCAAGCTTCTACGGAGGGATACTTAACTTATGGATTATCTGTATTATCTGGCTAATGCCAGTCTGACTTTGCGCGTGATTGATTATCTGCGTACTATGAGTCATGCACGAGATGCTTCAATTACAGTAATTCATCAAATAGATGGCTGGATTGTTAAAGTGAGATTTTCTCAACCGTTAACTCCTCGACAACACGGTAATTTTCAGGCATACATGAGCGAATTGGGCATTACTTACGAACCTGAAATGCGTTTACAGATGGTTTTTTGGAGCTTGGAAACGGGTCAATCGCCCGTAGAGGTAATGCGTCGTTACCAAGTAGCTATAGTTTCTCATGGTAAGCCAGATACTAAAGAAATTGAAGCGTTTCGGCAACAATTTACTAGGGGATTGGGTTACTGTCCAGAAACTTTAGCATAAAAATAAAGAGCAACTTGAAGTATTAGGAAAACAAAAGGCTTAAAGTAATTACTCCAGCGACTACCATTAAACCAGCAGGCATAAATTTACGAGTTTTTACTAATCGGATAACAAACACCACTAATAAAACTAGAGTTATAATTCTAGCAAGTATTAATCCCTCTGGAATACCTCGAACTTGTAGAAAAGCGGCAAATATGAGTAAAACTCCGCTAATACTACCAGAAATTAGGGAAGCTTTACTTTGAGCACGAACATAGCCGAATATGCCGCCCAACAATGATAAAAGACCATATGCGATCCTGCGTAGCAGGTGCTGCCGCACCGCTGCTACTATTGCTAAATTCATCCGTTTTTAGTTTTGTTTTACTTATCTTTATTAAAAACTAGCAAGAATTCGCAATACTCTTGGGAGATCGTCCAATTCTCCAATAATTCGCCTTACGGGTTGAGGCCAAACTCTTACCAAAGTTGGAGTTGCAGAAACTTGATGGATTTCGGCTTGTTCTGGATGTTGAGAAATATCGATGACTTTGAGAGTATAAGGATGAGCTAAACCTTCCTCTAGCAATTGATGTATGCTTGCTAAGGTTTTTTCTGTAGCCTTACTGTTATCAGAAATAAAGAGGCGCAAAATATAACTATCAGTGATTGCCGTAGTAGGAAAAACTGTTGACTTGGTAGCAAATCCTTCTGAGTGTGAGTGAGGATTATTTGGGTCAAAACGAACGATCAAGTCGTGGTCTTCCCAAAGCTGCGGAAAGCGATCGCGGTAAGTTTCTACAATAATTGGGTCACAATACTCTTCTTGCCAGGGTGCTATTTGCCAGACTAGTTCCTCTGTTTCAAATATGACTGTGAGTAAGGGTATGTAACGCTGTATAGCTGGATAAACCTCGGCTAGAGTGATAAGCTTCTGACTGCGGGGATCTAACCATCGGTCTACTGTAGCCGTGTGTCCGGGAACTAAAAAATGGGGAGGTTCTGACAAATCTAGTATTTTTTGTAAGCCTGCACATAAATGAATATGCCAGTGAGCTTGTTTATTGGTGTCTATACCGTAAATTAAATCTCCCCCTGGCGTACACAGAGCGATTCCTTTAAAAAATGGAGGCAGAGAAGGTTGATGATAGGTCAACTTTGATTGTATGTATGTTTATCAGTTATTGGCAATTACTATTCAGTAACTGAGATTTTAAAAAACAAGAAGAAAATGCGATAGCTTATTTCATATCTTAATAGTCAAAGAATCAACAGAAAATTTCTGCAGTAAAAAACTTAGTACATTACGGCGAAAATAAAGCTAGTAGTCGAAGTTACACCGCTGCCGACTTTGCCGGAATTAAATTCCGGCAAGTTACCCCGATCGAATTCGCCACCCGTGTTTTTCCCTCTGAAGCAGTGTCCGAATCGAGTGTTGCCTTCGACAACGCTCTGCGAACGGGACGAGCAGCCGACGCGGAAAGCGCTGGAGTTTGCGCCACCGTCTGCCGTAAGTGTACTAAACAGCGAAGGTGCAGCGACCTGGAATCGAGTTCCAGGTTCCTAGGGAAACCTTGGCTGACGAGTCTTTCACTTTAGACTCCCGTACAGAAACAAGTGCATAATGTACCCCCGTATGCTCGCACGGGACGACTACTGGGCAAAAACGGATTTCAATGGGGCGAACTTGGTCCCTAAGTCCTCGTAAATTCTGCCTGCAGCCCTCCGGAGTCAAACTCTGGTGAGATTGCCCGTTAGGCACATGACACCCTTGCCTGCTTCAACTTCGTCAAGATCGACGAAAGGCTCATGTAATAAACATTTTGACTTTCGTGCAGCAGTACTAGTTATCTTCTTCCACCATTGCGGTCTATTCTATCCAACATTAATTGAACCTTACGGAGATAACTTTGGTCATTCAACGCGTCTGGAGAAAGGCGACCTTTAGCGATCGCACTTCTGACTAGTTTTTCTGCATCAACTCGTTTAAAATGAATAGCCCATTGAAAAGCACCATTACTGGGAATTCCTCGATCGGCAAAATAGCCTTGATAGCCATTGATAACGAGGCTGAAGGGAGTGATTCTTGCCTGGTCAGGAATAGAAGTAGGATTAACTACAGCTATTTCTTCAGCTATGGTTGGGGCAGCTGTAGCTCCTAAAACTGCAAGAGCACCTATGTTAGCCCAAAAATTTCGTTTCATAACCGTTTTTCCTATTGCTCTCAAGTTAAATTTAGATAGCCAATTTGGATTTTTTAGCTTTATTGATTCAAATTAAAATGTTTTTAGTTACTAAAATAACAAGATTTAGATAAGATTTAAAATTAAGAAACAGAATTGAAACAAAATAAGTTTAGCTTTTTTTTGGACTTTTTATTTTGTTTTTTAAATTCGATATTTTTTGTAAAATTCACTAAAATAAAAAAGTTTAAAATACTATCATATTGTATCAATACGGCTCCATCGCTCTTGTTTTTGTTCTCAGTTCAGATAAGCGATCGCGTTTGAAAAAGACGAAATTAAACCCTTCATTGCCGAGATGTAATAGCAAGAAGTTATTTAAACACAAAAATTAGCCCCAACTAATTAGTTGGGGCTTTGGTTTTAGCTTTTTTCATACTGTGGAATTATTTGAAGCTTATACTAAGTTACTAGACCTCTTGCACTATTCATGCAAGAGGTCTAATCTTCGCTTTATCAAATTTGAACGGTTTCGCTTTGAACTGTCTCTATCGATCGCGACAGTGAATTAGACCGTACAGCGCGGAACATCCCGAATCGGCAAAGACCCGTACCGAATGCCAACCGCATTAGCAGCAAAGTAGGTACTTCTCGCAGTGACTTGATCAAACCAGATAGACCAAAACGCAACCATCCCTGAGGTCGAATTACTCCCTGCCAGATGGTATCTAGCCAAGAAGGAAGTGTTTGTTCCGTCCAATCTGCGGTAATTACTTCCCCTTCAACCAATCCTGTCTCTACCAAAAGCTCGGAAAAGCCTTCGATGCTAGCAAAAGCCGGATGCGACCACTGATCTAATAATTGTCGCATTACTGGTTTTTCCCAAAAATTTAGAGGTAAAGCGCGATCGTCCCTCTGATTCCAATCAGCTACAACTAGTACTCCACCTGGCTTTAATACTCTCATTAATTCCTTGGCAAAAATAGCTTTGTCTGGCATGTGGGGTCCGGCTTCAATCGACCAAACCACGTCAAAACTACCATCTGGAAAAGAGAGTGCCATCGCATCATCTACAAGGAATTTTGCATCAACTTCTTTAGGGGTTAACTCTTGGGCGCGTTTGACTTGTTGGGGACTGATGGTAACACCCGTGACGGAAAACCCGTAGTCTCGTGCCAAAATACGACTACTACCTCCAATTCCACAGCCAACATCTAAGAGAGTTGTACCGCGAGGCAATTTATCTAAACCACCCCATTTGACCATTTCATGCACAAAGTCGACTTTGGCAGCCAGAAAATCTTTTCGTTGTGGCGGCGAACCATAATGACCTAAGTGGATATGTTCGCCCCAGTAAAATTCTAAAATACCGTCCTCGGTCCATTGATCGTAAGAATTAGCTACCGAGTCAGACGATTGATAACGGCGAGCGGTGAATAGATAAAGTGCGATGCCTACCGTCAGTAGTACGAGGAGAAGTCCAAGGGCGTAAAGTAAACTCATGAAGATGGAGACATAATTTGAAGCTGGCAATTATTATCATATATAAACAATTAGACTTATATCTTGTTTTGTCTCAAGCTCTGTTCTTACTTACTAAAAGATTGGGTCAATGGCATTCTAATAATTTTTGAAGATCAGTATGCGGTTGGCGACGTAGTAGATTTTGGGGCGGGAACCAGGGGATTAGTAGAGTATATGAGTCTGCGAGCAACAAAAATTCGTAGTGCAGGCGGACGCTTGAGTAACATCCCTCACAACCAAATTGCGATAGTCCACAATCTCACTAAAGATTGGTCGCGGGTAGATTTCACTATTGAAGTAGCCTATATTACCGATATTACTTTAGCAATGGAAACTATGAAAGAGGTTGCTCAAGAAATGGCTCGCGATCCTCAATGGCAAAACGATATCTTAGAACCTGTTAATTTAATCGGTGTAAGTCGTGTGGATCGTGCAGGAATTGAAATTTCAATGTTTATCAAAACTAAACGAATGCGTCAGTGGGATGTAGAACGGGAATTTCGTCGCCGTCTCAAATTGACATTTGATGAGAAAGGAATTTGCATTGGTGTTCCTCAACAAACCCTTTTATTTGATAATTCTCCCGAACGCAAGTTGATTGGATATAACGACCAGAATAAACAAGAGCCATTTGCTAAAAAGGAGAATTAGAACTTTAATGGTTTCTGGCATGAAATTCTTGACGAGTCAAATTAGAGCGAGCTCGCTCAAGTGTTAGAAATTTGCTCCTTGCCGTGGTAAAGTGCAAGTCTACGATCGCTAGCTAGGCTTCGCCGCTTTGCAAGTCCGAGTCCGCATACGCAGATCTCTTCGAGATCGCAGTTATTGATTTCTTAACCTCCACATTACCGCTTATTTACAACTTGCTAAACAGATAGTTCTATATTTTCTCTTGTTGAGCTTTCTCGTTAGTTTAAAATCTTTATGACTCTTAAGCGTCGTCATTTTCTTTTATTTTTAGGTGCAACTACTAGTTCATTAGCACTTGATTCCTTATCAACTAACAAACACAAATCGGCTTTTTCTCTCACACAAGAAACTGCGACGCAAAAATCAGAAAAAACGACTCTAGCTACAGCAGGAAATACTCTCAGCTTTAAACCAGTGCAGGTTGCGCTTCCACTGGATATCGAAGCTCTCGCTCCCGAGCAACAAAAACAAGCTTACAGCACCTACGAGGTAAAAGACGATCTAGTTTTACCAGAAGGTTTCACTTACGATCTAGTCGCGGCTTGGGGCGATCGCGTTGGCGATTCTCGCTTTGGTTACAACAATGACTATGTATCCCTTGTGGAAACTTCTCCTAATGAAGGTTTTTTGACAGTTAACTTCGAGTACATCAGTGGCAAAACCTGGATGGAAACTTATCCATTAGTAATTGGCAAAGAATTGCCCTTTGCGGAAGTTATCGCTAAAGCGACAGCTACTGAAGGAGAAATTGATACGTTTACTTTAACTGACGATGACCCTCTTAAAACCCAAATTAGAGAAATCGCCAGAGAAGGCTTAATCGACCAAGGAATGGGCGTGATTTCTATCCGGCGTAACGCTGAAGGAAAATGGGAACGGACTTATTCTCAGGCTGACCGACGCATTACAGGTATTTCTGGCTTAGATAATCCCAGCCAATCCCTTAAATGTACTGGTCCAGCAGCGGCTGTATTTACCAAAACCAATAAACTTGGCTATGATGATGGTTTGGGCAATCGTATCATCGGTACATTTCAAAACTGTGCGGGAGGGACAACTCCTTGGGGTACGGTGCTGAGTGCTGAAGAAAATTTTCAAGACCAAGTACCGGAAGAAGTGATGGCAGATGGCTCGTCGTTAAGTCCTTCTACTAAACCTTTTTTGATTAATGATAGCGATGTTGACGGTCGGGGAAACGTTTTTGGTCTGGCGGGAAATAAATATGGCTGGACGGTGGAAATCGACCCAGCTAACCCTAATGATTACGGTACTAAACATACCTGGCTGGGACGTTACCGTCATGAAGCTTTTGGGATTCGTGCCGTGGCAGGTAAAAATTTAGCTCTCTATTCCGGTTGCGATCGCCGTGGCGGACATCTCTACAAATTCATCAGCACCGATCCAGTTAAAAACCCTCAAGACAAAGCTAATTCCAGTCTCTTAGAGAAAGGAATGCTTTACGGAGCAAAATTTAATCCAGACGGAACGGGAAGTTGGATTCCTCTGACCCTCGATACCCCTATCGATCCCGTGTTGCCTTCTCAAGTAGAAGGGGGAATGGTAACCCTACCCAATAGCGATCGCGAAGCAGGAGGCATCGTTGAGGTAGAAAATGATGAGGCAGCCAAAGCTTTACAGCAGCAGTTTAAAACCCTCGGAGATTTGTATCGTGGTGATAATCCTGAAGAAAAGCAAGGCGCAATTTTAATCGATGCCCACTTTGCCGCTAATGCAGCGGGGATAACTTGTACGGCACGTCCGGAAGATACAATAGTAGCAGAAGACGGTACTCTTTACATTGCTTTTACTTCCGGTTCTTCGGGAAGTGATGGGGGTCCCGATCTCCAAGTATTTCGAGGACCTAATGACGAAACCTCCTACGAATATGGCTGGATTATGAAATTAGAAGAAGGCGATGGAGATCCGGGGGCGTTAAGTTTTCGCTGGAGCATGTTAGCTTTGGGCGGCGAACCAGCTCAAGGAGGAGCAGGCTTTGCCAATCCCGACAATTTGGAAATAGATAAGGCAGGTAATCTCTGGATGGTGACCGATATGTCTACTAGCAAGCTCAATCAAGCTATACCATCTAGAAGCCAAGTAGATTCTGACCAAGATTTACTAGGGGTATTTGGCAACAACTCTATTTGGTTTATTCCCACCTCCGGTGCTTTAGCGGGCGAAGTCTATCCTTTTGCGATCGGTCCGATGGATTGCGAATGTACCGGTCCTTTCTTTAGTAGTGACGGACAAACTCTCTTTCTTGCCGTTCAACATCCAGGGGAAAAACAGGGAATACGACAAGATATGGCAACACAGATCCGTCAATTCGAGCTGCTTACTACCGATGGTCAATCTTTTATGCAGCAACGTCAAGTTCCTCTTGGTTCTAATTGGCCCGATGGCGAACTCGATCGACCACCTCGTCCGGCAGTAGTAGCGATTCGCCGTTTGAGTAATCAAAATATCATCTAAAGCGATCGAGCGTCAATTCCTTCTAGGAATAGTCCTTTGTTATTTGTCCTTTGTGTAGATTAAAGGTTCCGAGCGAGAATTCCCGTCTTCATTTATGGGACGGGATGAATAGCGAATGACCAATGACTAATACTGAGGATGAGCTTAATAACTGGTATTCTATTGTTACGCGAGTCTTCCTACCTACATCTGAAAATTTGTGTTTCCAGAATGCTTAATTATCTTTAGTCGCTATCCCGAACCGGGAAAGACCAAAACTCGTATGATTCCTGCGCTGGGAAAAGAAGGTGCGGTCAAACTTCAACGTCAGATGACAGAACATACTCTCCGCCAAGCCAGAAAACTATTCTCGTACCGTTCTCTAACCGTAGAAGTTCATTTTGCGGGTGGCGATCGCCAGTTGATGCAAGAGTGGCTGGGTAGCGATGTAACTTGTTACCAGCAAGGAGCAGGGGATTTAGGGCAACGAATGCATCTAGCTATCAACCGTGCTTTTGCTGCGGGCATGGCTAAGGTGGTTATCATCGGCACTGATTGTCCAGATGTCAATCCTTCTATCCTAATTCAAGCTTTTGATGCACTAAAACGACAGGATTTAGTGTTAGGTCCGGCTGAAGATGGCGGCTATTATTTAATCGGTCTCAATTGTCCAATTCCCGAATTATTTAACCAGATTAAGTGGGGAACTGCCCAAGTATTAACTCAAACTAAGAGTATTGCTAACGCATTGGGCTTGGACGTTTATTATCTCCCCGTACTCCCAGATGTCGATCGCCCGGAAGATTTAGTTATCTGGCAAAAATTCTGTCCGGAGGATGGTTGAGCGATGACCTATAAGTTCAAAATTTGCCAGTAGGGGCGATTCGCGAATCGCCCCTACTGGCTACGTCCGTACAAAGTTCTTGTAAACTACGTTTGGTTGATACAATACAGCATGGTTTGAAAAATAAATCTTGTCAGACTGCTAATTTAGTAATGTCTTCTTCCAAACAAGCTCATAATTTAGATTGGTTGTATAGGGGAACGAGTGAAATTTTTCCCGATCGCCCGGATTCGGAAAACCCAAATGAAAACTTGGTACAAAGGATCTTGCAGAGCGATCGCCCTTTGAGAATCAAGTTGGGTATCGACCCTACGGGAACAGAAATTCATCTCGGTCATAGCATTCCTTTTCGCAAACTACGCGCATTTCAAGATGCAGGGCATACTGCTGTCGTGATTATTGGCGATTTTACGGCACGGATTGGCGATCCGACTGGTAAATCAGAAGTACGCCGTCAGTTAACTGCTGAAGAAGTAAAACAAAATGCCCAGACTTATTTAGATCAATTACGTCCGATTTTAGATTTCGATACCCCAGGACGGTTGGAAATTTGCTACAACTCGGAATGGTTAAGCAAGTTAGATTTAGCTCAAATTCAAGAATTGTTGGCAACCATGACTGTCGGGCAAATGTTAGCGAAAGAAGGTTTTGCCGAACGCTTCAGTCAGGAACAACCAATTTATCTTCACGAATTCCTCTATCCTTTAATGCAGGGTTATGATTCCGTAGCGATAGAAGCAGACGTAGAATTAGGCGGAACGGATCAGAAGTTTAATATTGCAGTCGGACGAGATTTACAAAGATATTTTGGCAAAAAAACCCAATTTGGTTTATTATTGCCAATTTTAATCGGGACAGACGGCGTACAAAAGATGTCTAAGTCCCTGGGTAACTATGTAGGGCTGCGGGAAGATGCCCTGTCAATGTATTCTAAGTTAGAAAAAATTCCCGATGTCTTACTTAAAGATTATTTCGAGTTACTGACAGATTTAGATCTAACTCAACTTCCAAATAATCCGCGAGAGTGTCAGAAACTCTTAGCCATAGAAATTGTTTCTCAATATCACGGTAAAGAAGCAGCCCTTCAAGCCAAACAAACCGCCGAACAAATCGTTCTCAAAGCCAATACTTCAGCTACTGGCGATGCTGTACCCGAATATTCCCTCTCCCAAATCGAGTTTCCTGCTAAGTTATTTTACATTCTAGGTGCCAGTGGCTTGTGTTCTAGTAGCGGGGATGGCAGAAGGCAAATTCAAGGAGGTGCGGTTCGTTTAGATGGCGATCGCATTACCGATATTAACCTTACCTTTGATTCTCCCGACCAAATAGCAGGCAAAGTTCTCCAGGTTGGCAAGAAAAAATTTATCCGTCTTGTTCAGTGAACAGTTATCAGTTATCAGTTCTTAAATGTTGACTGTTCCCTGTTCCCCGTTCCCCATTACCAATGATTAATGACAAAATTATTGTTCCTCTAGACGTATCTACCTTAGAAGAAGCGATCGCCCTAGTCGATCTATTACCCCAGGTCAGTTTCTGGAAAGTAGGCTTAGAACTATTTGTTAGTGCTGGTTCGGAAATTTTACCAATCCTTAAAGAACGCCAAAAACGGATCTTCCTCGATTTAAAAATCCACGATATCCCCAATACTGTCGCTGGTGCTTGTCGTTCTGCTAGCAAGTATGGAGTAGATTTGCTGACGCTGCACGCTACAGCTGGACGTAAAGCCCTGCAAGCAGCAGTAGAAGCGGTCTCTACAGCCGAACAACGCCCTAAATTACTGGCAATTACCTTGCTAACTAGTCTCAACTCACGGGAATTAGCTTTCGATCTCAAAACTCCTATAGAATTGCCAGAATATACCTTACAGATGGCAATTCTCGCTCAAGAATCGGGAATCGATGGGGCTGTTTGTTCTCCTCAAGAAGTCGCCCAATTGCGGCAAGTCTGTGGCAGTGATTTTCTGCTTGTCTGTCCTGGTGTACGTCCCCGTTGGGCAGCATCAGGTGACCAAAGACGGGTAATGACTCCAGCCGAAACTATTAAAGCTGGTGCAGACTATCTTGTTATCGGTCGTCCGATTACTGCTGCTAGCGAGCCGGCAAAAGCGTGGGATAAGATCTGTATAGAGGTAGAGCAATCCTCTTGAGTTGTGAATTTATTAAGAAGAAGTCAGTAGGGGCGATTAGCTAAGTGGAGGGGCTGTCATTTAAGGAAACCTCAAATGCTTGTAAGCCCTGTCCCGTACAGGAGTTCAGTAAACAATAGGATAATCAATTTTGAAGTATTGCAAGTACTGGTGGATGGGAATATTGACTGTAGCTATTTCGCTGGGAATTGGAAGTGATTTAGCTACTAGTCAGATACTCGTAACTAACAACACACAACAATTAACAACTACTTGTCCTGCTGATGTAGAACCTCTCATTTCTCTCCTACTTAACGATTTACCCGATTATGCCAATAGAGTCATTCAAAGAACACAAGCGTTACATAGACAAGCAGGAGTTGATAGTTACGTTATTGCAGCAGGTACACCAGAATTAGAACCGCTAGATTTACCCCAAATTCAATACAATCCTCACTCTTCCAAGCCTCCCGAACAAGTTTTTTTTACTACTTTGGAACGAAGTTATCTAAATAATAGAAAGAGCGAAACAGAAAATTATCACTGGCTATTTTTAACCCAAACTTCTAGCGGTTGGCGTATGGTGACGATGTTCTCGCGTTTTGGTTCTTCTTCTAGGGAATATCCTCCCACTCCACCTCTGGAAACTAGTAATGGAATTGTAGGGCAAGCAATTAGTCTTTGGTTGCGAGATTGTCGAAAGTCTTAAAACGTTATATGCTTACTCCTACAACTTCATGTAAGCAAGTAAGTAAGGAAAAAGTAAGTAATGACTAAGCTAGCATCAGAAGGGCTTCCTAGAGATGGAAGCTTTCAAATGCACAAAATATTAAGCAGTGCAAACAAACGATTAGACAAGCTGGGTAAGCACGGCAAAAGAGCCAAGCTAAAGCAATCGGGCAATAGCATATCTCTTCAATTCAACTTCAAAGGTCAACAACAAAAGGGATGCGGCATTGGTGACAAGTTAAGAAAATGTACAAATTGTCAAGTATATAGAAATAGAAGCATCAAGGGCATTTTAAACTAAAAAAGGAAACAGATTAAAGTGCGCTCGCGCTCTTGCGTCATGGCACATT
>JADEWQ010000062.1 GCA_015207585.1 Pleurocapsales cyanobacterium LEGE 06147
GCTCAAGATGGCAGTTTGAAACGGTATGTTTGACAAGCACCAGATTACTGAGGAGCCGGATGAAGGTAACCTTTCACGTCCGGTTTTGAAGACCAGCAGGGCTGGTGACAGCCTTGCTGAGTTTAATCGTTCGGACAGCCAACCCTTAATAGTCATCGAAACAATCTCTGGGTGTTCGTCTATCCAACCAAAGCGGATAGTGTCGGTGCTGGAAGAGAAAAACCGCCTTCCGTCTTGAGTAGCGATCTCTTTAACCGTGGATATGGTGGCAGTACCCATTTGTCCGTCTGGGGTGACACTAATTTCTATTTGTCTATTGAGGGCTTTACTCTCTTGGATTTGAGCAAAGGTTTTTTCGAGCAGTTCTCGATGCTCGTCTTTTCCTGCCAAGTTGACGGTTAATGTCCGCTCGTTAGATTCAACCGTAACTTCAGAGTAGACGAAGGGAGCGACATACTGCAGGACTCCTTCAATGTCTTTTGCCTTCTGAGCCTTTTGAATAGCCTCTAGGGTTTGACGAATATTTTCCTCGCTGAGTTGACCTTGAGTTTGAGCAACTAGTCGAATAGATGATTGCAGTTTTGGTAAGGCGATCGCCGGCATCGCTACCACATACCCGTAAGCGATACAAACCGCAACTACACCCCGAAACAGGGTTTTTGTGGGCATTTATGACACTCCTCGGTCTCAGTTATAAAAATATTAATGTCGAGATTTGTCGTACCGAAATCTGCTAAATCTTATATAGAAAAAATCAATCCAAGTCAAGTTTTTTAAAATTTATTTAACTTAACTTTGATGAAGAAGATTATGGGCAGCCTCTAGCAAATCTTTAGCAATATCTTGAAGATCTTCGCGATTATCGAGATAAGTTGTCAAAGCATCTAGAGGATCGAGGGTATTACCCACACCTAATTCTGGCAAGCGAGGACGGGCTAGTTGACTGACTAATTCGGGACGGATAGTATAGCTATGAGCTTGTTTAAGAACTTGATAGAGAGAAGCGATATTAATTGATTCTAGTTGTTCGGAACGAAGTTTATAAATTAGACGAACAACAGCATCTTGAATCTTGTTTTTGGCGATCGCGCTTAAAATTGCTTGCTGGGGATCCTCTTCTCCAGAAACATCTAATTCAATGGTGCAAAAAGGGCGGACGGGTAAAGGACAAAAATCCCATTTTACCTTGCCTTTTTCTATTTCGACTAAAACGTAACCTTTATCTTCCTTTTCTTCGCTAAAGTCTACCCGCTCGATACTTCCCGGGTAAATAACCGGGGGATCGTTAGACTTGTTTAGGTTTTGGTGTTTGTGAACGTGACCTAAAGCAACATATTCTAGTTCGGGACGAATCAGCAAAGACACGGGAATGGTAAAGCCTTTTCCTACAGCCAAAAACCTTTCTGCCCCTAAATTAGCCCGATCTGCCATCAAATGTCCCAATAACACGGTAGGAATTGCCGGATCGAGACGGCGTATTTCTGCTTCGAGAACTGGTTGCAAGCGTTCGATCAATAATTGATTGACTTCTCCTAAAGATAAACCTTCCGTTTCCGGACGAGTCAATAAGGTAGAACGAGTCAGCCAAGGAACGGTAATAACTTGAATATCGCCATTGGGAGTAGCAATGCGATGAGTGTCAATGCGATCGCCCACAATAAAACCAGGTACTACCAGAGTACGATAGATACACAAACTAGCTCCTCCATTGCCCTGAGAATGCTGATCGTGATTGCCTACTAACAAAACAGTGGGAATTTTGACATCTGCTAAACGACGAAACTGACTGGCAAAAGCTTCGTGAACGTAGGGAGGAGGTGTAGCATCGGGAAAGGCATCGCCGCCAAACAAAACTAAATCTACGGGTTCGGCAATGGCGCGATCGATACAAAGACTTAAAGTTTTGACAAAATCTTCTAATCTGGTGTTTATCCCCGTTTCGGGATTGACGCGACCATGAGTAAATCCACTACCCATGTGAATGTCGGCTAAATGCAGAATTTTAATCATGGCTACATTTTAAATATTGGTTCTCTATAGCCAACATTTAAGGCTGAAATCTTTAATTTTGTCTACTTAATCTAGTATTGGTATTGCTGAAAAGATTAGAGTTGGCGGTGCGGCAGCACCTGCATTGGCGAGATCGCCTTTGTGGGCAAGCGATGTTGTCGTTAAAGCGATTAAGGAAAACTTTCTGATAAAATCTTAGAGAAACATTACAAATTATTACTAAATTAGTAGATGAATTTATTAGTAGTCGGTGGCACGGGTACTTTGGGCAGACAAGTGGTTCGTCATGCTCTCGACCAAGGTCATCAGGTACGGTGCTTAGTACGTAATCTAAGAAAAGCCGCTTTTTTAAAAGAATGGGGCGCAGAGTTAGTACAGGGCGACATCTGCGACAAAGATACTTTACCATCAACCCTCGAAGGAATCGATGCTGTTATCGATGCAGCTACAGCAAGGGCTACTGACTCTCTCAGCATCAAGGAGGTAGATTGGCAAGGAAAAGTCAATTTGATTCAAGCGGTTAAAGCTGCTGGTATTAAAAGATATATCTTTTTTTCTATTCTCAATGCGGAACAGTATCTTAACGTTCCCTTAATGGAGATTAAACACTGTACCGAGCTTTTTTTGAAAGAAGCAGACTTAGATTACACAATTTTACGCCTTGCTGGTTTCATGCAGGGTTTGATCGCTCAATATGCTATTCCCATCCTCGACAATCAAGTGGTTTGGGTGACAGGAGAAAGCACCCCTGTGGCATACATGAATACCCAGGATATTGCCAAATTTGCTATAAGTGCCTTGGCAGTTCCAGCTACAGAAAAGCAAACTTTTCCCGTAGTGGGATCTCGCGCTTGGGAAGCTTATGAAATTATCAATTTATGCGAACAGTTATCGGGACAAGAGGCACGAATTTCCCGCGCACCACTAGGTTTATTGCGTTTGCTGCAGCGAGTTACCCGTTTCTTCCAATGGGGACAAAACGTTGCCGATCGCCTAGCTTTTGCTGAAGTGTTAGCCAGTGGTAAACCTTTTTCTGCACCAATGGACGAGGTATATCAAATATTTGGGCTCGATCCGGAAGAAACAACTACTTTAGAAGAATATTTGCAAGAATATTTCAGCCGGATTATGAAAAAGCTTAAAGAAATAGATTCTGAAAAAAATAAGAAAAAGAAGAAAAAAACCGCCACAAAACCCTATCGCAATCAGTTTTAATTTGAGAAGGTTAGCTTGAGAAAATATATTTGCGATCGCTTTGCGCCTCGCCAAGAGCGAGACCGCCCTTGGCGCACCTCCGCTGTTCGCCGCATACTCATTTTTATCTCCCTGTCGCTCGTTACTCCTGTTGGTTTGCTGTCTAAAGTTTATACAGGATTTGGTCAAGAGTGGGTTAACAATTATTCGGGGGATATTTTATATGAGATTTTTTGGTGTTTGTTAATATTTTGGTTTATACCTAAAAGAAAAGCGATTGTGGCTATTCCTCTGTGGGTGTTGGCTATTACTTGTGCGATTGAAGTTTTTCAGCTATGGTACGCGCCAATTCCCATGTCAATACGCTCGTCATTTATCTGGAGATTGCTGTTAGGTACTTCTTTTTCTTGGTGGGATTTTCCTCACTATCTGTTAGGTTGCTTGCTAGGTTGGTTATGGTTATCTCTAATTTGGCATTTGAGCAAAAATGTACAAGTTAATTACTTAAGATAATAAACGTTGCTTAAACTTTCGTGCTAGTTGCGGCTCCGGAATTGCTGCTGTTATTGCTTCAACTAGTTGTTGAGAGGATGTAGGGGCATGTTGAGCTAATATTTCCTCTATAATTATACTTGCCATCGGACCGATACAAGCCGATAGTTCTTGCTGACAACGCTTGATGAACTCTGGATTGAGCCAAGTTTGTTGTCTAACTTCGAAGTTTGAGGAGCCAGAAGGTTGAGCGATCGCGGTCTCTTCTAATTGTGACGGCTGCAGGGGTTTTTTAACGGAAGAGTGGAATTGTCGTTCGGATGGGCTAGAAGGCTGAATAATTTCTGTCTCTTGAGTTTGTCCGAGTTGCTGAGATTTTTGCTTGGATATATCAACCCTGTCAGAAAAGCGAGTAATTTTTGTTTCCTGGGGTTGCTTGGATTGCTTGGATGCTTTAACTGAAGAATGAGATTGTTGGTTAAATGTATGGGAATCGATGAAAATAGTTGTCTCTAACTGTCCGAGTTGTTGAAGATGAATTAAGAGTTCCTGGACTGACTGATAACGTTTTATCGGTTTATACTCCAGCATTTTTTCTACAATCCGTGCAAAAGATTCGCTCACATTGGTATACTGTTGCCATTGCCATTCCAAAGAATATCGATCCAATAAAAGGGTTGGTTCTTTGCCAGTTAAAAGAACAATAGCAGTAACTCCCAAAGCATAAAGGTCACTGCTGGGGAAAGAAAAACCCATATTAATTTGTTCGTGAGGGGCATAGCCTATTTTTCCTACGCAGGACATACCTCCTACAAAAGATGTCTGTGGTTTTGAATCCGTGTCGCTGTTACTATCCGATTCATTTTCATCAGGCGGAATCCATTGCTTACCAACACCAAAATCAATCAGCACTGGCAGAGCTGTACCCTGAGGCTGCATGATATTATCGGGAGAAATATCACGATGGATGATGCCGCGATCGTGAATATAATCTAGAACTGGAAGGAGATTGATGAGCCAATTAATGACCTCAGCTTCAGAAAAAGCTTTACCCTCTTGCTGACGTTCTCTAAGTAAAGAAGAGTAAGTTTTGCCATTGACATATTCTTGCACGAGAAAAAGTCGGTCTCGTTCTTCGAAACAAGCCAAAAACTTTGGAATCTGAGAATGTTTTATTTGGTAGAGTATTTCTGCTTCTCTCTTAAACAGCTCCCGCGATTTTTGAATGTGATATCTTCCCGTACTCCTTGGTGCAAACTCCTTAACGACACAAGATTCGCTAAAACGGTAAGAATCGAGAGCCAGATAGGTACGTCCCAATCCTCCATAGCCAATAACGTTCTGAATTAGGTAGCGGTTGCCAATCAAAGTTTTGGCAGGAATCTCATTATTGTCTTCTATCCAATCTGACATTTTTTTGTACGATGAATTTTAATTTGATAATTAGCTACCTATTACGTTTTGGTTGAAAGGAAAAAGCCGTTATTTCGTTTTTTTTGCCATTAAGATGACATCAATAATTTAAACTTGATTCTTTTGATAAGTAAGCTTTCAAAGAAGATTAACCGTTTTCATAGCAAAATACAATACTTTTCTCAAATCAAAAGCGAGTATTTACAACTTTTTAATTCAAACATTATATTTATTTTAAAGTCAGCCCAAATAAAATTTTAAAATAATTGAGAATTATAAGTTAAATATTTTATGGATTGATGAAACGAAATCCAGTCCTACTCGTTCATGGCATCTTTAGGAAAAAAACTGTTTTTAATCGAATGTCTGTTTATCTTTCGGCGCTGGGATGGGAAGTACATAGTTTTGATCTAAAGCCCAGTAATGCCAGATTGGGATTAGATAAATTGGCAGAACAAATCTCAGCCTACGTTACTCATCATTTCGCTCCTAACCAACCAATCGATTTAGTAGGATTGAGCATGGGCGGGTTAGTCAGTCGTTATTATGTTCAAAGATTGGGAGGAAGCGAGCGAGTAAAACGATTTGTTACTATTGCTTCTCCTCATTACGGAACGTGGTTGGCTTATACTCTACCTTTTATTGGCTGCGTACAAATGCGTCCGGGGAGTGCTTTTTTACAAGATTTAAATCGGGATATAGAAATACTCTCAAAAGTAAATTTTACGTCTATCTGGACTGCGTACGATTTTGTGATCGTTCCCGCCCAAAATTCTCGGCTAGGAGTAGGACAAGAAATAAAATTACGAGTTTTTGCCCATGCCATGATGGTTAGAGATAAAAAAACTTTACAAGCTTTAGCTCAAGCTCTTAGCTTGCCTATCTCAAATTAATTCTATAGCGAACTGACCCATTTTGCTAGTATTTTAGTACTTAAAAGTACTTTCAAAAAAAACGTTAGCTTGACTTTAGTTAACTTAGACTTATCAGACAAGTAAGACGAATTGATTAGATGATATTTGTTTACGAGTTAAAATAATTCATCAAAGGTTGAAAAATATCTTAAGATTGACAAGTAAGAAATTTAATTTTCTTAAAAACTAACTACCTAAAAAAAAGAATAGATTAGGAGGACATCTATGGCGCTCGTACCAATGCGGTTGCTTTTAGATCACGCGGCTGAGAATAATTATGGTATTCCTGCATTTAATGTCAACAATTTAGAGCAAATTATAGCAATCATGCAGGCTGCTGATGAAGCCGACAGCCCGGTTATTCTACAAGCTTCTCGTGGTGCTCGTAAATATGCAGGAGAAAACTTCCTCCGTCATCTCATTATGGCAGCAGTAGAAAGCTACCCCCACATTCCCATTGCCATGCACCAAGACCATGGTAATAGCCCAGCTACTTGCTACTCTGCTATGCGTAATGGTTTTACTAGCGTCATGATGGATGGCTCTCTAGAAGAAGATGCTAAAACTCCGGCTAGCTTTGAGTACAACGTTAACGTTACTGCAGAAGTAGTTAAAGTTGCTCACTCGATTGGGGTAAGTGTAGAAGGCGAATTGGGTTGTTTGGGTTCTCTAGAAACTGGCAAAGGTGATAAAGAAGACGGTCACGGTTTTGAAGGCACTCTTACCAAAGAGCAATTGTTAACCGACCCCGATGAAGCAGTTGAGTTTGTGGAACGGACCCAAGTAGACGCATTGGCTGTAGCCATCGGTACTAGCCACGGTGCTTACAAGTTTAGTCGCAAGCCTACGGGCGAAATTTTGGCTATTAGCCGTATTGAAGAAATTCACAGCCGTCTACCAAACACTCACTTGGTAATGCATGGTTCTTCCTCCGTACCTCAAGAATGGATTGATATGATCAATCAGTACGGCGGACAAATTCCTGAAACTTATGGCGTACCCGTTGAAGAAATTCAAAAAGGTATTAAGAGCGGTGTTCGTAAAGTTAATATTGACACTGACAACCGTTTGGCAATTACTGCTGCTATTCGTGAAGCGGCAGCTAAAGATCCTTCTAATTTCGATCCCCGTCACTTCATGAAGCCTTCTATTAAGTACATGAAGCAAGTTTGCTTAGATCGTTACCAGCAATTCTGGACTGCAGGTAATGCCAGCAAAATCAAACAATTGACCCTCGATGATTATGCGGCTAAGTACGCTAAAGGTGAATTAGCGGCTGGTACCAAGAAAACTGTTGCTGTTTAAGGTTGAATTACAGACAGATTTTTTAGTTTTAGCCAGTTGAGCAAATTTTATTAATGGCTTGGGTAGTTAAGATAAGAGCTACCCAATTTTTTTTTGGCGATTATTTTTCAGAATGATTGCGATCTTGCCAAGCGTGATCGCACTCAACTTAATTAAGTATCCTTCCTTTAAGATTGGCGATCGCTCGCTATCAAGCACCCAATCCTCAAGCAATTCTCACTCTTGGTGGCGGTAGAGATAGAGAAATATTTACGGCTCAATTTGCTCAAATTCATACTTCTCTGCCTATAGAGAAAAATAGTTCTACTTAGTTAGTTAAAAGATTTTAATGCTTTTCAACAATTGAACGGCTAGAGTATTCTAAACCTCGTCCACATAGAGAACTGGAGTCTTAGAGTTCAAAGTTCCCCATTCCCCATTCCTGACAAACTACAATTTTCAAAGTAGACGGGGTTTAATCAACTTTTCAGAATACCCAGTTACAAATTCAGCATTCAGTTGACTTTCAGGGGGAAAATAGCCTCTAATAAATAGTACCTATGTTCTGAAATATTATTACCCCTGGAAAAGGCTATGGAAAGTTTAACTCCAGCCCAAAAAGAACTATATGATTGGTTAGTAGAATATATCCGTACTACCCAGCATGCACCTTCCATCAGACAAATGATGAAAGCGATGAAACTGCGCTCTCCTGCTCCAGTACAAAGTCGCTTAGAAAGATTGCGCGCTAAAAACTATATTGACTGGACAGACGGTAAGGCTCGTACCATTAGGATTTTAAATCAACCAGATCGGGGCTTGCCGATTTTAGGAGCGATCGCGGCAGGAGGTTTGGTCGAACCCTTTACGGATGAGAAAGCCAAACTAGATCTTTCTCATCTCTTCAATCAGACGGATTGCTATGTCTTGCGAGTAACGGGAGATAGTATGATTGAGGATTTGATTGCTGAAGGAGATTTAGCGATTATACGCTCCATCTCTTCTGGCGAACAGGTAAAAAATGGAGATATTGTCGCCGCTAGAGTTCCAGGTTATGGAACTACCCTCAAACGTTTTTATCGCGAACACGAGCGAGTGATTCTCAAACCTTCTAATCCCAATTATGCTCCTATTAAAGTAGAAGCTAATACAGTTGAAGTACAAGGGATTCTTGTTGGTGTCTGGCGTGCTTTTTCAGTTAACAGTTACCAATAACCTTTGTAATAATTTTTGGATGAATATTTTGTCTCCTGCTTTGAAAGCCAAACTAGCTACCCCCCTAACTATTGGCTCCTTTACCTTAGAAAGCCGCGTTTTTCAGTCTCCTCTCTCTGGCGTGACCGATTTAGTTTTTCGACGATTAGTCAGGCGTTATGCCCCGAAATCGATGATGTATACCGAGATGGTGAGTGCCAGTGAATTAAGCCATCTACAGAAACTGCCACAGATTATGGAGATTGACCCTAACGAACAACCGATTAGTATCCAATTATTCGACTGTCGTCCTGATTTTATGGCTCAAGCAGCTCGCAAAGCGTTAGTAGAAGGTACTAAGACAATCGATATTAATATGGGCTGTCCTGTTAATAAAATTACTAAAAGGGGGGGTGGTTCTTCTCTACTGCGTCAACCAAAAGTGGCTGAAGCAATTGTACGAGAGGTAGTAGAAGCAGTAGATATTCCCGTCACTGTCAAGACGCGCATTGGTTGGAATGACGAGGAAATCAATATTCTAGAATTCGCGCGACGGATGCAGGATGCGGGAGCGCAAATGCTGACCTTACACGCTCGTACTCGCGCCCAAGGTTATCATGGTATGGCTAGATGGGAATGGATTAAAAAAGTTAAGCAAGTCTTATCTATTCCCGTAATTGCCAATGGAGATATTTTTTCTGTGGAAGCAGCTGTTCGTTGTTTAGCAGAAACGGGTGCAGATGGAGTGATGTGTTCGCGAGGAACTCTAGGTTATCCTTTTTTAGTCGGGGAAATCGATCGCTTTTTCCAAACGGGTCAAATCCTGCCCGCGCCTACTCCTGTAGAAAGATTGCAATGTGCCAAGGAACACTTACAAGGATTGTGGGAATACAAAGGAGAACGGGGCATCAGACAATCGCGCAAACACATGGCTTGGTATTGTAAGGGTTTTTCTGGTGCCGCTCAATTAAGAGACAAATTATCTAGGATTTCTAGTATCGAGGAAGGTTTTCAGTTACTTAACCTTCCCCTCATTGCTTACGCAGAACGAGGCGGGGCGTATAAATTCTTGAGGTTTCCTCAAGAGACAGCCCCTTAGGATTTCAGCAGCCCTAAATCATCGCTCAATAAACTAAGCTGGAAATAACTAACATCTCCAAACACTAGTTTACAAGCAAGACCTGAACCTCCAGGCGTGGCTAAAGTACGCCCCAAAGTAGCTAAATTTTCGGCTCCATTCCTATCGCTATCGCCCTTCCATAAACAAACTGGGTTCACACAAGAGAACCGCTTACCGCTTCTGTTACCTATATGTAGGCACTTGTGACATGAGGTACTTGTCCGGGCTGGGTTAAGCAGTATTAGAGGAACACCTGTCTAACTCTAATCTAAACAGTGATAAAGTCGATAGTAATAACCTGAAGCTCTGCGTTTGAAATTAGTGTCAGCTTCACACTGATAATTACCTAACTGATGAGTTGGTGCAGAAAAATTAACTACCCATAACTCAAGAGGACGGGGTAGTTCAGTTAAAATCTTCTGAAGCGTTTGTGTGGCAATCTCAGCATCTTCTTCTTTATGAGCGAGGAGAAACTTAAAAGAATTAAGAAAAACTTTACTGTCTAAAGGTTCCAATCTGCGCGCTATTTGTTCAAATTCCCAAGCCAGTCCCATCATTTCTCCAGTTTGCTCGTGGGTTTTGTGAACATTGGCCATTAAAACTGGTGTTTTAGGTGCTAAATTATAAGCTTCAACCATTACAGGGACGACCAGATCGGGACGATCTGCTTTTTGATATCCTAAATTGTTAACAACCGTCAGTCCACCTAGTAAACCTATAATTAAAGTAATAGCAACAACTCTTTTACCTTTTGCATTAAAAAAGCTATGATTGCTAGCAACAGAAGGTGAACGCTTGGCTGTAGATTCTTGCCAAGTTTGACTAAGCACCATCCCCATCAGCACGAGAACGGCTGGAAAATAAACGAATTGATAGCGAGCTGCTAGGGTTAAATCTATACCCGTAGTGTAGGTAACAATTAAAAAAAGAGCGATCGCCCCTAATACAAATTCCCCCAAAACTCTTGTCATCAAACGAGTCGATGACTTTTGTAGCTGCAATCTCAGGCTACGGATAACAGTGGGAGTGAGCCAAATTAACACTAACAACAGCACTAGACCAGATGCTATGGTCACTAATAAAGGCATTCCTTCCACAGGTAGCAAAAACAGCATCGTAATAAGCCAAACAACAAGCCGTCCGAAGGGTTCTAAAAATTGACTCCCTAATGGATTACCGTGATAAATCCATTCAGTTAACTTATGGTTGGGAATACTCAACCAAGCGGATAACCAAATTGAACCTCCTACTAATGTTCCTGCTATAACCGTGTAAATTTTTAACCAATGGGAAGAGGAGAGAGATGGATTCAAAGATTTTTGCCTAAGCTTGAGTTGCAAGCCTGATAACCAAAATTTACCTAAAATGAGCATTTGGACTATCAGGACGAATACAAAAAAGTAGTGACTAGCAATTCCCAAACTATTAACAATTATCCAGACGCAAACTAGCCAAAATGGTAAAGGGATACGGCGTTGAATACGCCTCACAGCGACGAGAAAACATCCTAAAGAAGCGATAACCCATAAAATAGACAGTGTATAGTGACGCGCTTCTTGGGCTAAGTAAACACCGTAGGGAGAAACAGCCATTAAAGCAGCTGCCATTTGACCGTCTATCGGAGAACGAAATACTAACCAACCCAACCCAAACATAGCCGGAATTGAGGCAACCCCTAGTAAAGCACTAAGCGATCGCGCTAACCCTACAGAAACTAATCCCGACTTTGCCGATAGCAGTTTCAACCACAGATGAGTCAGCACGAAGTAAATCGGAGGATGGGTACTTTCTGACATTAAGTGTTTGATGACGTCTGTAGGTTCAGTCGTCCGATCTAAGTTCATTCCTGATAAGAGGGTGTCTATAGAAATAACTCGATCGAGAGGGACTGTGCGAAAGCTATGACCCAAACTGAATACTATTGTTGACCATTCATCAGCCCAAACGGGTTTAGAATCTAGATTAGTAAAGCGTAAAACAGCTCCAATGGCTATCCAAAAGAGAAGAAGTAACCCATGAAGGAAAGCACTCTGAGTTTTTGGATTTGGCGGTATCAAACTCAACCAAAATTTTCGCAAGTTTCTAAAAACCACTATCTTATATCATTGAGAATTCTAAACTTTGTTTCTAAAGCCGTAGTCTAAAAGTTGCGTCTGAAAAGATAAACGTGCCGACTATATCATGGTTAGGTAAAGGAAAGATAAAGATTAAAATTTTTGCTTTAGATGGTTCTCTATTGCGAGCTATAGAGCATGTAGTACGAGAGCAGTTCTACATGCTGCCCCTTTTTCTCGTGCTTATTTTTCAAACTGCTAGAGTTAGCTTATGCTAACCTGCAACTTGAGTTATATACTTTAAACTGATATAAAAATCGAGTTATATCGGTCTTTTAGTCCTCAAAATAGCAATATTCTTGCTAGCACTTAATAACGCGATCGCTTAACTCAGTAAACTCTCTTCTTAAATACCTTGCCGTATACCCTTTAACCTTATATATAACTTGGTCTAGTATATTTGAAAAATGCTGAAAGTAACTCGTACTCTAAAACTTAAATTTTTGGCACTAAACCAAGCCAAAGCAGAGTTGTTCGAGGCTACTACCTTGGAATATACTTGTTTAGCTAATGAGCTATTGCAATTATCTAAAGAAGAAAGGAGGAAATTAACTACTGCCAAGGTAAGTACTACTCTAAAATCTGCTTTAGCCAATCAAGTTATCAGATTGGTTAAGGGTAAGGCTGGTGCTAAAACTAAACAATACGAGTTATTGCCTCCAGAAATAAATTGTCAAAACTGGAGTATTTTCAAGTCAGGTTGTACTTATTCTGTTTGTTTCCCTACTTTAAAAGGAGTTAAACGAGTACCGATAACAGTTCACTCCAAGCACTGGCAAATTCTTTTAGACAAACTTCTTAAACTAGAAGAATCTAAAAATTGGCAGCAAACCCCAAAACAGAGAGTAGAAAGAGGAACGCTTAAGCTGTTTCAGAAGAAAGGAAAGTGGTATGCCTTAATTTCTTTAACTGAGGAAGTTCCAGAGGTTAAAGAAATAACTAGAGTAGGTGTAGACCGAGGACTCAACCAATTAGCGACTGCCGTTCCCAAGCAAGGGTTCGGAAAGTTCTTTTCTGGTAGAGAAAGCAAGCATCGTTGGAGATTGTTTCAAACTCGAAGAAAAAGCCTTCAAAAAGCTAGAAAGTACCGAGCCGTTAAAAAACTAGAGCAAAAAGAAAGTCGTTGGATGAAAGCTGTTAATCATACAGTTTCCAGACGAATAGTAGACTTGGCTGATAGGCTAGAAGCAGACTTGGTGCTAGAAGATTTAAGGGGCTGTCGGCAAACTATGAAACAAACTAAAAAATCTAGAGCCGATAATGCTGAGTCTAGACATTGCTGGGCCTACTACGACCTTGAGCTTAAGCTAGAGTACAAACAAGCTTTAAACGGAAGAAGACTACATTTAAGACCACCTCATTATTCTTCCAAAACTTCTTCAGTCAATGGAATTATTGGAGAAAGAAAAGGACATTGGTTTAAATGTAAGTCTAGAGCTATTCTCAATAGCGATTTCAATGCTGGAAGAAATTTAGCTATCTGGGATTATCGCTCTACTCCTGTAGATTTTCAGAAAGCTCTAGTTGTAATGGCTAGTGCCAATCTTCAGGAAGAGGTCTTTGGCAGTCCTCGGGGTAGCTCAACCCCTGCTTTAGCTGAAGAGCTAAGGTATAACTCTATGAATACCGTAAGTGGGAGAGTAATTCAATTAGAATTATTCGATTGTACCAAATACGGGGCTAGACAAGAGAATCCAAGGTCTTGAGCGGAGCGGAAGACCTTGGAGTGTCAATTGCGTCCTAACATTGTCATCAGTTCATTATCGTCGATACCGAAATCATAGCCCTCCAGTCTCAATTTGCGAACTAGATCGGACATTCCTTTATAAGAGATCGAGACGCGAATATGATCTATCCATCTTCCGTCTTCTAACTGGTAGTGTTTGTGTTCGTTTTTCAGCCTACCGAGTTCGACTTGGTCGGAACTAGCCCAGTTAATACCATTGCTGTCGGTGTAAATCCAGCCTATGCTACGTAGATATCTAAATATCTTATAGTGTCCGCTAGCGGGAGTGTTGGGGTTGCGCGACTTAAGCAGTTTGCCGTAGTAGCTGAGGGGTAAAACAAAACCGTCCCGTTCTCTGAGCGATCGCCCCACGAGAGAGTCCTGCAAAAGTAGATCTCTTTCGTGCTCCACCTGCTGGCGAATGCGCTGCTCTTGTTCGGCATGATGCTCGGCAAGCTTGCGTTCCGATTCGACTTGCAATGCTAACTGTAAAGCTTTTCCGTACTGCTGGTGTTGAAAGAGCATTACTTGCAGTAGCTGCTCGCGGTTGAGATTATTTAAGTTGATTACAGGCAGCACCTCTAAATGATTGTAGGATGAGGTTTCGTGTTGGAGCGTAGTAGTTTCGGTACCGATACGGCTAAATTCCTTAACTACATCGGCGTTACCTTCGCTCAAGTAATTTCCGGTACACTCCCAGTTACAAATCCACTCCCTTGGTGCGATCGCACCAAGGGATTTGTTTGTCTGCTCGTAATACAGTCGTCTGAACTCGGTTAGTTCTTTACCTTCAAGAAGCTGGCAGCCAAGTTGTGACAACTCTTTGAAAGATATTTGCTCGTTTTCAGCAGACATTCGTTCGGATAAGTAATTTTGTCTGAAGTCTTCTTGATTTTGTCCCTTCGCTGCACTTAACTGACTCGCGATAAACCAAGGTTCGTTGTTACGCCAAATAACATAGTCAATGTTATAGTGCTCGTAATAATCAAGCAGCGTTTTTAGCAGCGATTCATTTACAAGCGGTGCTTGACGACGGATAATAAGTTCGAGTTCTTTTGAGTTTTTCATTAATCGCTTCCTTATTGACTTCCCCCAACGCTCTACCCATATACATCTCACCATCTCGATCGAGACCAATGGCAAAGGTGGAAAAATTGATTAGAGATCGATCTAGTCCCAGCCCAAAATTGTCAATCTCCTTCCTTTAAAGAAGCGAGAGAAACGTTTAAGGGCTGGGCTTAAAAAATGCAACAGAGTGAAAAAATAAGCTAAAAACAACAGCTAAACCGAATATATTTCGGTGAATCCATTAAGAGTTACAAGGCTCAATGGAATAGATGTGGTGAAGGATTAGAAATACAATTTACTGTCAAGGGTTGCACCCCTTTGAACTAGATCTTAACTTTACGTAGGTCTTACTTATATTTTAACAATTCTGATGAAGAAATATTTCAATTTTGTCTCTTCTTCTTGCGTAAATCCTAAATTTTTCAATCTCACTCTGGGTGGATGAATTTTTGTTTACTTCTAGACTAAAGTAGAATCAAAAATTCCTCTCATTAAGCAATAATGTAGGAGTTTGTCCGACTATCTCCCTAACTACCTTGGCAACGCCTCACAAGTTTCTCATATTTGCTGTTTAAGCTAAATCTTAATAGTTTTAGCTTTAGAGTGAATTTTAAAGCCTAGTGGATATTTGCAGTCTTGACACCAACAGCCTAGACAAACAAGATAAGCACCAGCTGACAAATAAGTGTATTTTAATAATTGATAATACAGATGAAATTTGGAGAATTGCCAAACTTAGTTTAGAAATAGGAGCCGGTTGGCAAGTTTTGGCTGCCATTTCTGTTTACGATGGATTAGCCATAACCACTGAGAAACAAATTGATGCTATTTTACTCAATACTGTCTTTTTAGATGAAGAAGAAATTGCTGCCCTCTACAAAATTAAGGCTAATCCCAATACCCGATATCTACCCATAATTTTGCTGGCAGAGAGAGTCAGAACCACCGATCTACGTAGGGCAAAAGAAAGGGGGGCAATGGCTGTAATTGCTAAACCTTTTGACTCCGTTAACCTAGCTCAACAAATAGCCGAAGTACTGAGTTGGTTTACTCCCGAATAATAAAAATCTGTTTATCTTAAGATTTCTTTAAACAAAGTCGGTTACATCTTCACAAAATTCTCAAGTTTGACAAGTATTTTAAAGATTAAATAAAGATAATTCTTGAAACCATAGCAATTATGGCACAGCTTTTTGAGGCAGTTCCCTCTTTTTATCCCGATCCCATTCTTTGCTATTACCACAATTCTACTCGTCAAATGCAAACAATTCGGATCGATAATATTGCAAATTGGTACTTTAAAAGAGTTGTTTTTCCCGGTCAACATCTTTTATTTGAAGCTGTTCGCGAGGGAAAACTAAAAATTTATCTTGTTGAAAGAGGGGAAGAAAAATTTACTAGCGCGCTCTCCTGCGGTCAGTTAGAAGTTCAAGAATTGCAACCATCTCCTTCATCGGTTCTAGTTGGCAGATTTAAGTAAATTTAAAACCAAAAATTTTTTATTAATTCGAGTTAGGTTGAAAAAATTCTATGAATATTCTTTGTAATTGCCCCTGCTGTTCTAATCCGATGTTACGACACATTCGTCACGACCGAACCTACTGGTTTTGCCGCAGCTGTTGGCAAGAAATGCCGGATTTGACTTCAGTATTAAAAGCTAATACTTATAACAAACGAAGAGAAAGATTGTTGAATGTGTCTTCATTGGTTGTCAAGAAACACGAACCAACTCCGGTATAGCTAAACAATTTTAATTTTTGCCAAATGCCAGAGGTTCGCGGTACATGCATTAACTGATGTTGCTCTGAGAGAGAATGTTTATTGCTAAAAATTGAGCGATCGCGCCTCTGATGCTCGCTTTTCTCAAGCTAAAAAAGAAATAATTATAGACCCAGAGAAAAGCGATCTGTACCGAACTACTGAAGGGTGCGATCGCTATTTTATCAAGCGTAAATTAGAATTAGCGCTCGGGAATCGTTTTGAAGATGCTCGGTTGCTTATTGATAATTTATAATTTAATCAAGAATTAATAAAAATAACTAATCAATTAGTTTAAATATTGACATTTTACAAAATAAATGTTTATAGGCAATCATGAAGATTAAAGGCTAAGCAAAAAGACTTAGATGCTCGAAGGAAATACCTATGATTGTCCTGACAGAAACAATAAAGAAGGTTAATTCCCCAAGTCGATTAACCTTACAAACCGTAAAGATTGCACCGGAAACCACTACTATCCGCTCCCTCGATTGGGACCGAGATCGCTTCGATATCGAGTTTGGCTTAAACAACGGTACTACATATAACTCTTTTCTCATCCAAGGGGAAAAAACAGCCCTCATCGACACTTCCCATCAAAAATTTCGCCAGCTTTATCTCGACGGTCTAGAGAGCTTAATCGATTTAAGCACAATAGACTATCTGATCGTCAGCCATACAGAACCAGACCATAGCGGCTTGGTCAAAGAGGTCTTGCAGTTAGCTCCTCAAGTTACGGTAATAGGAGCAAAGGTAGGGATCCAGTTTTTAGAAAACATGGTACATCAGCCCTTTAAACACCGGATCGTCAAAAATGGCGATCGCGTGGATTTAGGCATGGGACACGAGTTGGAATTCGTCTCGGCTCCCAATCTACACTGGCCCGATACCATTTTTACCTACGATACCAAAACACGAATTCTCTACACCTGCGATGCTTTTGGGATGCACTACTGCGATGATTTCCTTTTTGATGAAGAACCGGATTTAATTAAAGCAGATTTTCAGTACTACTATGACTGTTTGATGGGTCCTAATGCGCGCTCAGTTCTGGCTGCTCTCAAGCGAATCGATAAGCTGGCGATAGAGAAGATCGCTACAGGACACGGTCCTTTGCTGCAACATCACATTTCAAAATGGGTGGAGCATTATCGAGAGTGGAGTCAGGCGCAAGCAAAAGCAGAAACCCTAGTTGCTTTGTTTTATGCAGAAGATTACGGCTACAGCGACGAACTAGCTAGAGCGATCGCCAACGGCATTATCAAGACCGGAGTAGCAGTAGAATTAGTTAGCTTAAATGCCGCCGAACCGCAAGAAATAAGGGAACTAGTAGATGCAGCAGCAGGATTGGTAATCGGCATGCCGCCTCAATCGGCACCAATTGCCCATACCGCTCTCGGTACGATTCTTGCCGCAGCTCGTCCCAAGCAAGCGGTAGGATTATTCGAGTCTGGCGGTGGCGAAGACGAACCAATCTATCCACTGCGCAATAAATTTCAGGAAATTGGACTGAGCGAAGCTTTTCCCCCAATTTCGCTTAAAGAACCTCCCAACCAGACGCTCGAACAAATGTGCGATGAAGCAGGGATCGACATAGGACAGTGGTTGACCCGCGATCGCACCGTCCAACAGATGAAGTCCCTCGACGGTAATTTAGATAAAGCCTTGGGACGATTGAGCAACGGACTTTACGTAATTACAGCCAAAAAAGGCGAGATTTCCAGTGCCATGCTGGCATCGTGGGTGACCCAAGCCAGTCTCAGTCCTCTGGGAGTGGCGATCGCCGTGGCGAAAGACCGAGCGATTGCATCCTTCTTACAGCCGGGCGATCGCTTCGTGCTTAATGTTCTCGAAGAAGGCAACTATCGGACTTTGATGAAGCACTTTCTCAAACGCTTTCCTCCTGGGAGCGATCGCTTTGCTGGCATCAAGACTTATCCGGCGACAAACGGCTCGCCTATCTTGGCAGATGCCCTTGCTTATATGGAATGTGAAGTTACCAGTCGCATGGAGTGCAGCGATCACTGGATTGTTTACGGCACCGTTCAAACCGGTCGCGTAGCCAAACTCGATGCTCTCACGGCAGTTCACCACCGCAAAGTCGGCAACCACTACTAGAATTCTGGGTGTTGCATTGCGATGGAATGGTGAAGGTTGACATGGTGAGTTAGTGCGGTCTTGGGGAGGGGCTGTCTGCCGTTCCCGTTGTAAGCCCGGTGGTTCCCTCCATGAGCAACTAACGAACCCGAAGGGAGAAAGAGAGACGCTCCTGACGCGGAGAATACTTTTTATTTAAATCAGAAAATCATTCCGTAAATACGCAACACCGAATTCTGAATTACTTAAAGCAGTCAACCTAGTAGGGAGTTTTCCTTTAATGCACGAGCCTTTAGATCGAGCTTCAGTTCCTTGGTACAAGCTGTTAAATAGCGGTGGAGTGATACGCGCCCTTGAATTTATTCAAGACCTGATCGTCATTTCTGTGTGTATCGGTTTATTTAGCTTCATGTTAATTCAACTGCGAGAGATGTTTCTCTCCTTGCTACCACCCCTAGATTTTCCGCGAGTGACTTCAGACATTCTTTTTTTACTGATTCTAGTTGAGTTATTTCGCCTGCTCATTATTTATTTGCAAGAACATCGCGTTTCGGTTGGGGTTGCCGTAGAAGTTTCAATTGTTTCCGTCTTACGAGAAATTATTGTCCGAGGCATTTTAGAAACTCCTTGGAGTCAAGTATTAGCCACCTGTTTTTTCTTGTTATCACTAGGTGGTTTGCTGATAATTCGAGTTTGGTTGCCACCAACTTTTGAAGGGATCGACCCCGAACAAAGAATCTCCGAAAGATACAAAAGAAAACTCGCCAGGGAGGTAATCGAGTCGAATATTCACTCAGAAAAATAGATTGTTCCAAGGAAAAAGGGAACGGAGCTTACAAAGACGCGAATCCAACAAAAAATGACCAGTAATTTGTAATTGTGGAATATCTGATGCTCGACATGACTATAACTCCTTCAACCCAAAAACAAAAACAGCGAGATGTCCAGGTAGCTGAAATTGCTCCCGAAACAACTATTTTGCGATCGCGTACTTGGGACCGTCTCAAGTTTGAAGTAGAATACTCCCGTCAACGGGGAACGACTGCCAACTCTTATTTAATTCGCGCAGACCAAACTGCCTTGCTCGATCCGCCGGGGGAATCTTTTACTCAGATATTCTTGCAGACTTTACCCCAGCAGATCGCTCTGAACGAGCTAGATTATGTAATTTTAGGGCACGTCAATCCCAATCGTCTGGCAACGTTGAAAGTCCTTGTAGAACAAGCCCCTCAAGTCAAATTGGTTTGCTCTCGACCCGGAGCAATTGCGATAAAGGCAACTTTTCCCGAATGGGAATCGAGAATTCAATCGGTACGGGGAGAGGAAACTCTCAATCTAGGGCAGGGACATTGCCTGCAATTTATTCCGGTGCCGACACCCCGGTGGGCGGATGGACTTGGTACTTTTGACCCCAAAACGCGCATTCTCTTTACTGATAAATTCTTCGGTGCCCACGTCTGTGATGACGCTATCTATGATGAAGACTGGAAACAGCTAGATGAAGACCGTCGCTACTACTTTGACTGTCTTCACGCTCCCCAGGCAAAACAAGTAGAAGCAGCGATCGCTAAATTTGCTGCCATTGATGCTAAGTGCTACGCTCCCGGTCATGGTCCCCTGATACGCTACAGCCTCAGTCGCTTTAGGTACGATTATTGCCAGTGGTGTCAGCAGCAGAAAAACCAAAAACTCAGAGTTGCTTTACTTTATGCTTCTGCCTACGGCAACACTGCCACGATTGCTGGAGCGATCGCCCGAGGGTTAGTTCGAGCTGGTATTGCTGTCGAGTCAATTAATTGCGAACTAGCCGAGCCAGCCGAGATTAGTCAGGCGATCGAAACTTGCGAGGGCTTTATCATTGGCTCTCCTACCCTGGGAGGTCATGCCCCGATCCAAATTCAAACCGCTTTGGGTATTATTTTGTCAACTGCCGCGAAAACTAAGCTGGCAGGAGTTTTTGGTTCTTATGGCTGGAGTGGCGAAGCAGTCGATCTTTTAGAAAGCAAGTTGCGAGATGCTAACTATCACTTTGGTTTTGAACCCATTCGCGTCCGCTTTAGTCCCACTACAGCTACTTTAGACGAAGCTGAAACGGCAGGAAAGGAGTTTGCCCAGATTTTGAAGAAAAGTAAGAAGCTGCGCGCTCCTCGTCAAGCCATTACTGAAGCTCAAGTAGATCGGACAGAACAAGCAGTCGGGCGTATTGTCGGCTCTCTGTGCGTAGTCACCACCCAACGCGGCGAAACTCATAGCGGCGTATTGACTTCTTGGGTGTCCCAGGCAACTTTTAATCCTCCTGGTTTAATGATTGCAGTCGCTGAAGACCAAAATAGGGATATTTTAACTCATCCTGGAGAGCGTTTTGTTCTCAACATTCTCAAGGAGGGACGTAACCTCAGACGTTACTTTTCCTATCACAGTAAAACGCTAGAGAATCCTTTTGCCAATTTGGCTACCGAAACTGCCAGTAATGGCTGTCTCATTCTCAAAGGTGCTCTCGCTTATCTAGAATGCACTGTTAAAAATGCTATGCCTTGTGGCGGTGCGGCGGATCGCTGGTTAGTCTATGCCACGGTGGATAATGGCGAAGTTCTCGAACCAGATGGTGTTACCGCGATCCAGCACCGCAGATCGGGCAGCCACTACTAATATTCTGTCAACCGACAGTAGACCTCTTGGAAAAGTATTTTTCTACTACTGTTTGCGTCAATTCTTGTTTGCTGTTCCCCGCGTTCCCAAGGCGTGTGACGGTCGGTTTCCGACCGTCTGAAAACGCCGTCGTTCCCTGTTCCCGACCTCAGGCAAGAAGTCTAGTGAAAGTTGAGAATAACTAAGAGCTATTAGTTTCTTCACAATTTCCTCAAGTTTGCCGATTAATCTTTTAGTCAGGCTGAGGCAGTTCTCTCATCGAGAATGGTAATACAGTTTGCAAGGCGATATTTAATCTGACCGAGAAACCAGTCAGCATGGCGATCGCGGTGCGGCAGCACCTGCATTCGCGGGATCGCCATTAAGTTTATTAAATAGTTTAATCAGAGGTTTAGAAGATGACCACTCAAGAAGATGCAAGAAAAAAGATGGCTGAGTCTCGTCAGCAGGGCGAACATCTTAAGGAATCAATGCTTAACCGTTCTGAGGAAAAGCTAAATCGTCCCGAGAGTTCAGATATAGATGAAGAAGCTCGAGAATTGATGGTAGAACAACGTCATCACGATAAGCAACTCAAAAAAACTATGTTAAGCCGTTCGGAAGAGGAAATCGGTATTGGCGAAAGCAACCAAGAACAGGATTCAGATCGAATGAGATAAAACAATCAAAAAAAATTGGATATAAAAATAACCTCTATTTGGAGGCTAGGAGGAGAGGGGGAATTTAAATCTTTTTAGTCATCTGTTCCAATAAAGACTTGTACAGACTGACTTCCGCTTGTGATTTTTCCAGCTCAGTTTTGAGAAAGTCAATTTCAGCTCTTAGCTGTTCTAACTCTGATTGTTTCTCTTTTTCTGTCTGGGATGCATCGAGAAACATCTGTAAAGTGCGATCGTCGGGCATTGTTTTTAGATACGCAGTTGAGTTCATCTGTAGGCTATGACCTAGCGACTTAGAAAGAAGAGTTGCATTGTACCCCAAGCAATGCACTCTGTGATTATATGCGTGTCTTAAGTCGTGAGCAGTAAAGCCATACTTCCGTCTCATAAACCAATGGCAAGTAATTACAGTGCATGGGCAAGCCATGCCAGGCTTTTGAGGTTGTAGAGGATTCTCTATGTCTGGGAGATTAAGAGGTTGAATCAAATTAAACTCTTTAAGCCAATTTTCTCCGAGTGGTGATAATGGCATTGCCATTCGATAACCAGTTTTAGTTGAATGTTTAATACAAAGGATCTTGCTAGTATTCGTCGGATCTAAAATTGCTGGGACAATTAAATCACTTCCTATATATTGCTCGTATTTGTCCTCTTCTTCTTCTAAGTTTTCCTCTACTACTATCCAATCACCTTGATGTAATATTACTGGTTTATCCCAGTTGGCTATGTTCCATGCTTCATGAATTCTCAATCCATAAGTAGCTAGTAAGCTATAGAGAAATTGCCATTGAGCATAGCGATAAATATATTTTTTTGGGGATTTTGCGCTGGGATTAAAACCACTGTGAAATACAGCTTTTACCTTGTTGTCGCTGGGTACATTACGCTTTTTAGGAGTAGGATTATTTTTGTCTTTATATGATTGAATCAGCTTGTAGTGTTCTGAAATGTCAAAATGCTCGAACAAACTAGTTAAAGCTTGTAATGTTCGAGTTCTCACGGTCGAGTCATTATTTGTTTTCTCAATAATTTGCCTAACGATCGCGGTTGATAATGAGCTATTTTCTTGACTCATTACTTTCTCAACATACTTGAATCTGTTATACCAAGCTGTATCTGCTTTTTTAAGCTTTTTGCTCTCTTTGAACCAATATGACTTGTATTCAGTGATTAACTGCTTACAAGTCTTTTGCTGTTTATCGTCTTTGGGGACAGCCTTCTTGCCTATCAGGCTGTAATACCAATCCCAGGTAAAGCTCTCTGCTGATAATTGATTAGTGACTAAGGCAGCGAGTCTTTCTGCTTCAGCTATGCCTTTGTTACTGAAGCTACATCCGCAACCTTTTTGCTGCTGTCCATGGAAGTTAAACTGTAATGCTACACTGTTCCCCGATTGTTTCAACTTAGCTCGTTTACCGTGTTTACCAAGCTGACTTAATCTCTCATTAGCTTTTTCTAGTAACCTATAAATGTGATAACTTCCATCATTTGGAAGGTTCTCTGACAATAGATCCATTACTTACTTTTTACTTAATTACTTACTTAAAAGCCATGGAAGCAATATATCACTAAGCACGAACCTATTCAATCTTGTATTAGATTATTACAGAGATCGAGTACCCGCTCCTCAGAGAATTAGGAGAATAAGGATAAAGGATAGAAGTCCCAATTGGACAAACATAATGAAGGGCAAGGAGTTACATCAAATAATCTTAGATAAGTGGGGATGCTCCTACGATATACAGCTAAGACGGATCAAGGGGAGAATTTTTGTACAGGTGATGTGGAAATATTTAGAGCAAGCTTCTTTTCCTCTCTCCGAACAAGAATACATGGAGCATCTAGAAGCTGTTGCTACTTATCTTAATGCTTGGGGCAGTGCGGAACAGGTACAAACTTTTATCAGACGAACTCGCCATCGCCCCAGACTGGGTAAAGCAGTCAGCATTCCTCTAGATTTGGGCGATCGCACTTCTGAGTGGATTTTAGATGATAATTGACACAACAGGGAGGGCGATCGCTAAACGAGCAAAACTAATAACTCTAAATAAACTAATCGCACTTATTAATAATTTAGCTAGCTCGGCGGGAAGCCCCGCGCTGTAATCTCTGATTCAGCATTGGGATGAAAGCAGAGTCAGCAATTTACAATTTGGATACCAAATCTTCATAGAGCCAAACTTTGAACTGTTGTACTATATTATTAAAAACTAAAACTAGCAGGCACCTTGACAATCAAGGATATAGGGTTGCCATTAAGAAATAGTCTCGATTGGGGACTCGGTAGTTGCGTAAAATCTTGACCGTAAAAAGCATGGGTAAAACTCGTACCCGTGGACTGCGGGGAATGGAAACTGCCTGGCGGGGCGTATAAACTTCGGAGGTTCCCTCCGAAGACAGCCCCTTGGCAATCAAAGCGCCGGGGGTGTGAAATAGCTTGCTGTTTCATAACTAGACGGCGGGTGAAAGACCTAGAGATAGGAAATAACCAGGAAAGCCGTGCCGTGAGGTATGGAAGCCCGCGCTGTACCAATAATTAGACCAGAAAAGGGAATGAGCCAACGAGCGAACCGGGCAGAAGCTTGAATCGAATTCGAGCTATCCGCGAAGGACTATTTTCCGCACTTTAAAAACTCCAGTTCTCAATCCGGACAAAGTTTATTAGTTAGAGACAATAAGTTTTCCTATCATTCCTGCTTCGGCATGTCCGGGAATAGAGCAATGAAGTTCATAGGTGCCAGGTTTCATCGGCGTAAGTACCCATTCTGCTTCTCCTCCTGGTTTTAATTCTAGTTCGTGAATTGCTCCTTTTACTTCTACTTTGCCTGCCTGAACTTTTTTAGTCCAGCTAGCATCAGCGAAATCTTTGGCAGTAAAGTAATGTTTGCTTGGACTGGGATTGTTTAAAAGGAGTTTGTATTGATTTCCTGCTTTAAACTCCAAATTATCGGGAAAAAATTTTAATTCTCCCACACTATTACCCAAACTTACGTTTACTTCTATTGGTGCTTGGGAGGCAATTGCTGCAGGCATCCACAGCAAACTACAGCAGCAAATCGTTCCTAGAGTAATTCTTAAATACTGCCAAACATTTTTGAAAAAAAACCAACTAGTTAACTTCTTCATGGCTAAAATCTAAACATACTTTTAAAACAACGATTTAAGGTTTTTTCTGACAAAAAATAAAATTGTTTATTAATTGCTCTGTTGAGATTGCTCTTCAATGTATTCTCGCCAATAAGTTATTTTCCCATCTCGCAAGGCAAAAATAATTGCATCTTCGGCATAAGATTGTTTTCCCGTTTTTTTATTTTTGTCAGTCCAATCCCATTCGACTGCACCCTGGTTATCACCAGCAATAATACGTTTAATCTTAATTTTTATTTCCGTAAATTGGCCGAAATGATTTTGGGCTGCTGCTCGAATTGCTTGCTTACCTTCAAAAATAGAACCAGGAACGATAAAAGTAGCATCGGCAGCAAAATCAGCCACAATTGCTGCGGCATCAGCGTTTTCCCATGCTCTAGCCTGTCGGGTAACAATTTCTGCGATCGCTTGTTTTCTATTCATATTTATCGACTCAGCAATATTTGCAACTCGCTCGTCGTCTACCCGAACGAGATCGTTTGTGTTTCGTCCTACAGGGGGTAAAAAAACAGCGACTAAAGCAAGAAGTAAAATAACGATAATTGTAGTTAACCAGCTATGAAGTTTGGGAGCTTTTGGCTGCACTGGTGGCATATTGAGACAGAAATTGCTTCTATATCAATTTTAGAGCTTTTAACTATCTCAATCCTTAACTTTTAGCCCTCCTCAGTTTTGGTTGGGACGTAGTTGAAAGGGATGTCAGCAAAAGATAGAGCGCTCAATACAAGCACAAAAACAGCGTCATTGAAACTAGCAGCGATCGCTATATTATATATGGATCTATAATTTATGAGCCAAGACTTTACCCTCTCGTGTCCCATCCCTATCGAGCAATATCCGAACGTCTTGCTAGCTCACGGTGGTGGCGGTAAGTTGATGCACCAATTAATTGAGAAGCTGTTTTTAGCTACTTTTGGGACAGCTAATTCAGTTCCGCACGATGCCGCTACTCTCCATCTCTCTGGTAATCGAATCGCCCTGACAACGGATTCTTATGTCGTTCGTCCTCTCTTTTTTCCGGGAGGAGATATCGGTTCTTTGGCAATCAATGGCACCGTTAACGATCTGGCGATGGCTGGCGCTCGTCCTCTTTATTTAAGTGCGGGTTTTATTCTTGAAGAAGGATTACCCATGGAAACTCTCTGGCAAATCGTGCGATCGATGCAGCAGGCAGCAACACGAGCTAGGGTACAAATTGTGACTGGAGATACAAAAGTAGTAGATAAGGGTAAAGGAGATGGCGTGTTTATCAATACTACTGGGGTTGGAATTGTAGAGCATTCCCAGGCGATCGCTCCTCAGTTTGTCCAACCAGGAGATATGTTGCTTCTTAATGGCGATCTTGGCCGTCACGGAATCGCTATTATGGCAGTTAGGGAAGGATTGGAGTTTGAAACTACTATCGAAAGCGATTCGGCACCCCTAGCCGATCTAGTCTTAAAAATGCTAGAGGCTGGAGTAGAAATTCACTGTCTGCGTGACTTAACCCGTGGGGGTTTGGCAAGTGCCTTAAATGAGATTGCTAATTCTGCTGGTATTGGCATCGAGGTTGATGAAAGTCTGATTCCGGTACGGGAAGACGTACAGGGTGCTTGTGAAATTTTGGGTTTCGATCCCCTATATGTTGCCAATGAAGGACGGTTTGTCGCTTTTGTTCCCCAAGTAGATATCCAAAAAGCCTTGGCGATTCTGCGTTCTCATTCTTCTAGCCAAGCTCGAATAATTGGCAGAGTAACTGACAACACCGACTGTCTGGTTACCCTAAAAAGCAAAATTGGCTCTCGGCGCATTCTCGATATGTTGAGTGGAGAACAGTTACCGAGAATTTGTTGAATTGGATCTCACTCGCCAGCTTCAGCTTCTATTCGGTTATAGTAGCATGCTTGTACTGGCGAATGACCATTCGCCCCTACTGTGAACTTTGAACTGAGATGTGTACTTAACTGCTATAATTGCTGGCTTGCATGTGAGGTAAATAAATCTTAAAAACAGAACCTTGATTTATTTTAGATTGCACCTCAATTCGTCCCTGATGACTATTGATAATTTGCCTGCATAAATACAATCCCAAGCCTTTACCAGAACGTTTATGACTGCCCTGACGATAACGTTCAAAAATAGTTTTTTGTTCTTCTGGCACGATACCGATGCCAGTATCTTCTATTTCGATCGCTATTTGCGGAGAAGATGAGTGTAAGCGCACTTCTACTGAGCCGCGATCGGTAAACTTGATGGCATTATTGATTAAGTTAGTCAAAACCCTGCGCAATTCAAGGCGATCGCCTTCGACTTCTTTCACCTCTGGGTCTAGTTTAAGTCTTAAGTCAATTTTTTTCTCTTCTGCTAAAGGTTTTAGCTCGGTAACTACTTCTTCAAGTAACTCGCGAAGATTAAAATTAATAAAGCTTAAAATTTTTTGTCCTACTTCATAATGATGTACCTCTAGAAGAGTATTGAGCATCTGAAGCATGTTTTGATTGCTAGAGAGAATATTGCCAATTGCTTCTTTCATCTGACCGGAGACTTCGCCAAACACCCCTTGCTGCATTAGTGTTAACATGCGGTTAGCAGCCACTAAAGGCGTGCGCAGATCGTGAGTAAGACACGAGACAAAATTTTCTCGTTGATCGATGGTTTGCTTGAGCCGCAGTAGCGATCGCACTCTAGCTTGCAGTTCATCGATTTGGACTGGTTTGCGAATAAATTCGTCTGCTCCTGCATCAAGTCCGACAACTACGCTAGATTGTTCGTGAGCAGTAATTAGCAAAATGGGAATAAAAGGGAGATTGCGCTCTTGACGAATCCGTCGCGTTACCTCATAACCATCCATTCCCGGCATCATTACATCCAGTAAGATTAACGCGGGAGGCGATCGTTTAATTTGGTTCAGTGCATCCGGACCATTATCGGTAAGAACAACTTGATGTCCTTCTTGTTCGAGAGCTAATTTGACTAAAAAGAGATTATCAGGATTATCATCAACGGCAAGAATGTAGTCTTTAGTTGGAATTGGCGCGATCGACATATCATATATTAGATTTATGTTAATTTTGATTAATATATATTTATCCCCAAAAATACTAATACATCGCGCTTTAATTAAGCATTAGCCTTACGAGGGATTTCGATGCGAAAAACGGAACCAACTCCCACCTGACTTTCTACTTCAATCTTGCCGTGCATCATTTTGACGAGAGAATCAGTAATTGCTAAACCCAAACCCGTTCCTGCATATTTACGAGTAATGGATTGATCTACCTGACGAAATGCCTGAAAAATGGTTTCTAAATGCTCTGGTGATATACCAATACCAGTATCTTTGACAGCAATTCCCACTCGTTCGGAATTTACTTCCCACACTTCAATGCGAACTTGACCTTCCTCAGTAAATTTGATTGCATTAGATAATAAATTGATGATTACACGTTTAAGACTATTAAGATCTTGAACGACTTTGGTATTAGTCAGAGCGATGTCAACCTCAAGAGCAATTTTTTTCTGCAGGGCTAGAGAACGAAGTTCTTCAGCCGTCAGCTTTACTAGCTGTGCCAGATCGAATTCGTGAAAATTTAGCTCGAATTTTCCTGCCTCGATCTTCGAAAAATCGAGTATCTCGTTGATCATGTTGAGCAGATTTTGACTGTTATTAAAAATACGTTGAACTATATCTACTTGCTCGGAGGTAAGGGGATGTGGGTATTGACGTAACAGCAGTTGAGAAAAACCCACGATCGCATTCATGGGTGTGCGCAGTTCGTGAGACATGGTAGCTAAAAACTGCGACTTCAGTCTATAGGCTTCTTGTAACTGAAGATTTTGCAACCGAATTTGTTGCTGCTGCCGTTCTAGTTCTTTATTTTGAAGTACCAGCAGTTCGTTAGTAGCGCGTAATCGTTGGGTTGCCAACGTTGCTGCCATTTCTGCTTGGTGAATGCGGACTGCATTACGGATTGCTTTAGGAAGAGTTTCTGAAGAGATCCTTGTTTTGGAAAGATAGTCAGCAGCCCCTGCTTTCATAATTTCTACGGCAATTTCTTCGTCTCCTTGTCCGGTAAAAACAATCAAAGGTACTTTGATATTTAGCTCGTGTATTTGTCTGATTATGCTGAGACCGTCCCAATCGGGCAGACGATAATCGAGTAAAACTGTGTCAAACATATGACCCTGAAGATGAGCGATCGCCTCCGCGCCATCTTCTGCTTCTGTTAATTCCGCCGATAAGCCTGCTTTTTTCAAAGCTCGCCTAACCGTCATGCGATCTACTTCATCATCATCTACTACCAATATTTTCAAAGTTGTTTCCATCGACCTCTAAATTAATGAACAGAGCCTGAAAATTGCTCAATTATATTTAATTTATTATTTTTTTTTATTTATATTTAAATTGTTATATCCTTAACTTATATTTGTTTTTGGCTTTTCTCCTCGTTCAGGGCATTTCACAAAGAGTCCAGTATTTATTCAAAGTAATCATCACTTCAGCAAAATTGACAAAAGTGACTGGTTTTAGGATATAGCCCGCTACGTTTAAGTTATAAGCTTCTATTTTGTCCTTGTCTTCATCAGAAGTAGTAAGTACGATCACTGGAGTCGATCTTAATTGTGGATCGGCTCTTAGTGCGTGTAAGAATTCGATTCCGTTCATTTTGGGCATATTTAAATCCAGTAAAACCAGTCGCCGCTGTAAGGGTACTACTGGCGGTCGACCGTTGTCAGAGCGCAGCATGGCTAATGCTTCTAACCCATCTCCTGCAGTGTAAAGAGGATTGGCAATCTTGTGTTTTTTAAACGATCGCTTGATGTTCATCACATCTACTTCATCATCTTCGACAAGCAAAATATTGATGCTACGTTGATCTACTTCCATTTAGTTCATCCCCAACCACTTTAGTTTTTACTTTTTCAAAATTGATACACAATTTAACTAGTCTAATCTAATTAGATCGTAAAAATATTTTTACCTACTAACCTCAGCTTAAAGTTAGACATTACACAATCGAGCTAGATCCTCTCCTACCCGAGTAAGATTTTAAATTTTCGGGTATAAATTCACTATTTTGACCACGTAAAGCGAAAAATAGTCCCTTTTCCCGGTTGAGATTCTAATTTTATTTTTCCTCCTTGACTTTCAACCGCTTTTTTCACTATGGATAAACCAATTCCCGTATTTTCTGTTTTATCGCGCGCCTCCAGAGTTTGGAAAATCACAAAAACTTTATCGTGATATTGCGGGTCGATTCCAGGTCCGTCATCGGCTACGGTAAATTCGTAAAATTGCTCCTTCTCGAGGGCAGAAATAGTTACATTACCGTCAGGACGGTCGTGATGTTTGATAGCATTAATAATTAAATTGCTAAAAACTTGCTGTAGCGGCAAGCGTTCGGTAACCAAAGTAGGCATTGGTCCTTCAATTGTAATGGTAAAATCTGGGGGCATTTCCAGAGAATCGACTATTTCCCCGATTAATTGCTCTAGGACTATTTTTTCCGGTTCCGATTTCAGTCGCCCGACACGGGAATATTGCAGGAGTCCGTTAATTAAGTTTTCCATGCGCTGCACTCTACCCCGCAGCAAGTCCATTTGATATTTAGTGTCTTCGTCAAGCTTATCTTCAAGATCTTCTTCGAGCCATTGAGAGAGATTAGCGATCGCGCGCAAGGGTGCTTTGAGGTCGTGAGAAGCAACGTAGGCAAACTGATCCAGCTCTTGATTGCGTCTTTCTAGTTGTAGAGTAGTATTAAACAGCATCGAATTTAGCTGTGCTAGTTCTTTTGCCTTCTGTTGAAGTATTCTTTCTGACTCTTTTCGATGAGTGATATCTGCTGCCATCAAACCTACCAACTGATTGGGTAGAGGAAAAGCTCTAAGGGCGAAGGTTTTTTCGGCAACTGACTCGTAAAAACAATCTATTTCTCCTAAATCTTTTTCTTGTCCGGAGCAAATTACTTCAATGCATTGTTCTGGTACTCCTGCTGCTACTAAACGAGGAAAGCATTGGGATAGGGGTCGATCGAGAAGCTCTTCGGTGTTGATTCCAGTTAGTTCTGCTGCAGCGGGATTAGTCGCTACCAGTTGCAAACTATAAGGATTATTTGGTTCCTCTAACTGCCAAACAAAAACCGCCACTTGCATATTGCTGACGATGTCGGCATAAAGTTTAATTTGTTCTTGGGCTGCTTCGGCTTGTGCTTTTGCTTCTCTTTCTCGTTCGAGCAAGCGATCTTTGAGTTGATTGGCTGCTTCTAATTGAGCCGTTCTATTCTTAACCCGTTCCTCTAATTTTTCGTTGAGTTGGGTAATTTCTTGTTCTGCTTGTTTGCGCTTGGTAATATCTCGCGAAATCGAGATAACTTCTTGTATTTGCTGGGTTGGATAATATATATTGCGATTAGTTGTTTCAAACCAAATGTATCTGCCGTCTTGGCAACGAATGCGATAGCTGTGGGTATAACTTTCAGGTAACTGACTTGTTAGTGCCGAAGTTTTTTGCCAGGTAACAGCATCTTCGGGATGGAAAAACTCATAGATAGAATGTCCAACCATCTGTTCGGATTCGTAACCCAATAGTTGCCGACAGGCAGGCGAAACATAGCGATAGATGCCCTCTGAGGTTTGAATCGAAATCAGATCGCTTGAATTTTCCGCAATTAGCCGATATCGCTCTTCACTGCTTTTAAGAGCTTGTTGTGCTTGTTTGGCTTCGCTAATATCTCGACCTTCGGGAATGAGCAAAACTACTTTTCCCTGCTCGTCTTGAACGGGTTTAATGGAAAAATCAATAGTTGCTAAACGATTGTCTGCACCCAAAACGTCTACTGAGTAGCGCACGAACTCTCCTCTGGCAGCACGAGCGATCGCCTTGCGCAATTGTTCTTGAGTTTGGGAAGAAGTTTGCCACCATCGCGTCTCCCAAAAAGGACGACCGATTACGTCCTCTGGCTGTAGACCCCCAAAGTTTAGTGCCGTTTCGTTAACTTCGAGTACGGTACCATCGGGTTGGAGCAAACCTATAAATTGAAACATGGAGTTAAAAATCGCCCGAAAGCGACGCTCATTTTTTTCCAGTTCTTCTTCTGCAATCTTACGCGCGCTAATGTCTTGTATTTGTGCGATTAAATATAAAGGCTTACCCTCGCTGTCTCTTACCGAAGACACGCTTAATAAACTCCAGACTAGATGTCCTTCTTTATGGAGAAACCGTTTCTCTGTTTGATAATGGTGAATTTTGCCTGCAAAAATTTGTTGCAGATAGTCGAGATCGGTATCCAAATCGTCTGGATGGGTAATTGCCTGAAAATTGGTGCTGAGTAATTCTTCCTCTGAATAACCAGTAATTTGGCACAAAGAACGATTGACTTTAAGCCAGCTTCCATCGAAGGCTACTAGTGCCATGCCGATGGCTGCATATTCAAAAGCTTCGTAAAAACGTTGTTCGCTCTCTTTGAGTGCTTCTTCCGCTTGCTTGCGCTCGGTAATATTAAGAGTGGTACCGACAATACGATAAATTTTTCCTTGCTCGTCTCGTATGGGATTTAAATTAGTTAGCCACCAAATATCCTTTCCTTCAAATGGGAGTAGCTCTTCGTAGGAGATCGCTGCTCCTGCATCGAGGCAGTTTTGATAATTCTGTCGCACTGTTACAGCTAATTCTGGGGGGAGGATTTGTTCGGGAGTTTTGCCTTTTACTTCTGTAGAAGAAATCCCCGTCATACGGGAGCAAGTCGGGTTAAATCCTTGATAGACAAATTCTCGCTCGTCTCGAACATCTATAACAAAGATTGCTTCTTCCACCCCTTCATAAATACTGCGTAAAAACTGTTCGCTCTCTTTTAATGCTGTTTCTTGTTGCTTGCGCCGAGCGATTTCTGCGAGCAGTTGATGATTGATTTGCTCCATTTGTGTGGGAGAAGGCAAAGTCAGAATTTGCGGTATCTGATAGACAAGGGCGATCGCTGTCAGCCAAGAAACTAGTGCAGTAATAGCTTTAATAAGTCCGTCAAACCAGTAGTCGGGATGCCATAGGGTCCAGATATCTACTAAATGACCGAAACCACAAGCAACAATAAAAGCAGCAAACAAAAAGAAGATCCAATCGAAGGGAATATCTGGTCGTTTGCTCAGGATATAAATGAGGGTGATGGGAATAGAAAAATAAGATACAGCAATGATGGCATTGCTAATTAAATGAAGTCCAACCAACCCAGGCTTCCACAAATAGCACATGCCATGAGGCATGAAGGAAGATGTAGCCAAAAGATTAGCTAACGATGTCAGCAGCATTGAGTCAATTTAATAAAACATTATTTCTGTAAAAGTTATTATGTATTAGTCTAGATAGCGATCGCTAGTTCTTAACGAACCTCTAGCCATTGTAGTTAGCCAATTAAAAAAATTGTTTTTCTAATAATTCGTTTACTTTTATTATCAAAGCAATTTTGATTTTATTATTCAATAGAGTACAGAACCAGAAAAAATAGAATTTAATTTATCTAGGTTATTCTATACTATCTTTTTAGGCATCTATCTTGAGAATTACTTGGGTTCAAAACAAAACAAGGCAAAGCTTTTAACTAGTTGTTTTTAGTTAATAAAGTTTATGTTTATCTGAATAAATAACAAATTTTTAAATCAGTCGAGGGCACGCACCGCGCAGTGCCTCTCCCTTGGCAAGACCATCAATTGCTCAATCGAACCTCTTAGGAAACAAAATCAGATTTATTAGATTTATTAGAGAGAGGAACAAGTTCAAAACCAAGTTGGTCGGCTTTACGTTGAAGATTTTTAAGAACCCGTTGTTGATATTGTTGTTCGTAAGCATCA
>JADEWQ010000063.1 GCA_015207585.1 Pleurocapsales cyanobacterium LEGE 06147
GACACAATTGAGCTAGAGTTAAATCATTACATTCTTGAAGATATTGAACAATTTGTTCTCTATAAAGTTGTAATTGACCAACTGTCGGAGTCCCTAAACGTTCTGGTAAAAGTGTTCCCTGTTCTCGAGCGCGTTTAAGTAATCTTTGTCCAAAACTTAGACTGACCTGAAAACGTTTTGCTAATTGCCGATAAGAATCGTTTCCTTGCTTATAAGCTTGGACAACTTTCTGCCGTAAATCCAGGGAATAAGGTTTCATCTTTGTGCGAGCGCGAATCTAATCCAATTCCTGTATTCTATCTTGCTGCAAACCGCTATAATCTATCAGCAAACTCAATCAAAGAGACATCGGTTACCCGCCTGTGTTACTAGACAGGTAATGGTAAAGCGAATGCAGAGTTGGAAAGAGATGACTGGGGTTAGTGTATCTATTTAGAGGCAGGAGAATTGTTTTTCCAGGAAAATAGTAGCTGTTTGCTCTTTGGGTAACTTATACTAAATTGCTAAATTTCTGCTACAAATTAATCTCTGTAAGGGCGCATAACCATGCGCCCCTACAAAATATTATGTTGCAACTAAAAAATAAATTGATATTAATTTGACAATACCCGTATGAATGCTCAATAGCCCGATGGATTTTGGAAACTACCAACTACTTGGTCAAGCTCTTGAGCGATCGCCAGCAATTCCATTTCTCGCCACCGCTTGCCAACAATTTGCATTCCAATCGGAATAACCACAACCGGATGACCTGTAAAACTGAAGGGTATGGTGTAAGCACCCGATGCCATCAGATACGGCACTTTCCTACCATCGATTGCAACTGCTTCACCTCTAGCGCAATGAGTAAACGCAGGTGTCATCGCAACCGGACAGAGCAATACATGCCACTGTTCGAGTTCCTTATCCATTTGAGCAATCAAGCGATCGCGCTCTGTCAATGCTTGAAAATAACCTTTTAAAGTCGGATTTAACGAAATTAGGAAAGGTATTTCCAGGAACGTTACTCAGTTTCCGCAATGAGCGATCGCCTTGCATCGCTTCACGAAATTCTAGAGTAAGGGAGTCACGAACATAATCAAAGTCAAACGGTTGATTATAGATTGAAATGTAGGTTGAAATGGCGAAATAAAATTGCCAAGCGGAGATAAAATCAAATCTGATAGTTGCTAACTAGTTTTGCCGTGTTTATTTTACCTAAGATAATGGCTCCAGCCTCGCGCAAGCGGGCAACTACTGTGGCATCTTCTTTAGGAACGTAATTTTTTAAGGGCTTATAGCCTGCACTGGCGCGAAGTCCAGCGGTTTCAAAACAGTCTTTAATCGTGATGGAAACGCCATGTAAAGCACCCCAGTTTTCACCACGGGTTAGGGCTTCATCCGCTTGTTTCGCTTTTTGACGGGCACGTTCTTCATTCAGCGTGCAGATGGCATTTAGTTTTGAGTTATGTTGGGCAATTTGAGCCAGATAAGCATCTAAAACTTCAACAGCAGAGATTTCGCGATCCCGCGAATGCGGGTGCTGCCGCACCGCGTATCATCTGAGCGAGTTCATAAGCAGGTGTAAACACGAGATTGCTCATAATTAAATTGTTCCCGTCTGAAACAGGCGACCGATCACTTCTTCAATGGGTGGCTCGCTGACGTTTAAATCTTGTACGGCTAATTGAGCCAGAAGACGAGAGATAGTTACAGTTAAATTTTCCCTCGGTACTAAAAAACGTACTTCTTGCCCTTGTATCGACTCTATTTCTCCATACTGAGCTAATTCTGCTTCGGATAAGGCTTGGGCAAGTTCTACTCTGACTTCCCGGCAAGGGGCAAAACGCTCTAGTAGTTCGTTTAAACTACCGTCATAGATTAGTCTTCCCTGATGAATCAATAATACTCTTTCGCACAGAGCAGTAATATCTGCCATGTAGTGACTGGTTAGGAGAATAGTAGATTGATAGCGGCGATTGTATTCTTTCAAAAATTCTCTAACAGCTACTTGAGCATTAACATCTAAACCTAGAGTTGGTTCATCCAAAAATAATACTTGGGGATGGTGTAAAAGAGCGGCGAGTAACTCTGCTTTCATTCTTTCCCCTAAAGATAATTTTCGTACGGGCTGAGTTAATTTTTTTTCGAGGGAAAGCATCTGAGTCAATTCCTCTAATCTCTGTTGAAAAATTTTGTCGGGGATGTTGTAAACGGCGGCATTGATTTTTAGAGAGTCGAGGGCGGGTAAATCCCAGAGTAGCTGTTGCTTTTGCCCCATAACCAGACTCATCTTGCGTAAAAATTGTGGTTGACGACGAAAAGGCACATAATCAGCTACTCTTAACCGTCCGCTAGAAGGATGAATCAGTCCCGTCAACATCTTGAGAGTAGTTGTTTTTCCCGCACCATTAGGACCTAAAAAACCAACAATTTCTCCTGGGTTGATATAAAAAGAAATATCTTGGACTGCTTTGACTTGACGATAAGTGCGGCGAAAAAAATGGGTTAAAGTTCCCTTAATGCCAGGTTCTTTAACCGCAACTGGATAAGTTTTGCTTAACTGCTCGACTATAATAATGGACATGATGTAAGAAGATTGAATGCTGATATCTGCAATTAGTTTGCTCGAAGTTCCTATATTTATTTTTGGACAAGAATTACCAAGTTTCTTAGTACAAACTGTAAATTACAGAGATCGAACGACATTCAATTCGAGGCGCAGGTCATTAAAGTAGTTGGCTTGTCTTTTATTTCGTTAAAAATCAATTCTGAGTCAAGAGCGGATATTTGCACCCATAAATTTTTATCCGTATCCTCGTGCGTTGAGGAATTAGTTTGCTCGTCGAGTTGAACTAGATTTACTCTAGCTCGATCGAGAAGAGTAGTTTTTTGTGAATTGGAACCGGGTTGAGTGCTAATTAAGCCTATTTGCTCGTCTGCTTGGTAACAGTTTTGGGACAGCGATCGCTCAACGACAATTTGATGACCATTTTGTTCGACACTAAGCATTCCTTCAGAAGAAGTCATTGCGATAAAGTAGGAAAGATTGCCATTATCGGCTCGGTAAGTATGACCGTCTTCTAAAAGATAGGCAGGAAGAAAAATAGAATCGATATAACCTTGCTTGGCTTCTCCTGAGTAGAAAAATCGATCGCCTTTGCTACAGATATTGACATAGTAGCTTGGCGTTTCAAAAGCGTATACTTCTACATACTCTGTACCCATCTGAGTACAATTACGCCAGTCTGCAGTAACTAAAAAGGAATAATCAGAACTAGAAGCAGAAGCGTTATCAGCTTTAGCCGGATTGGCAGTAACAGTAGCCAAGCTAACACTTATCAGCGAAACAGCGATCGCTCTATTAAATCTTGGCAATGACTTACTCATCACTTGTTTTCAGGTTTGCTCTTTAGCCAGTCCATTGACTAGCTACTCTTATTAGCAGTTCCCTTTTGTGGCAACTTATGTAACAAATAAAAATAAAACTTTAAATCATGTTGATATCTCTCAACATTTCGCCATCTATTTCGGTCTAATGAGTCAAATTATTGCAGTTTAAAAATTATACTTCTGTACGCGCTCCCGAAGGGTCCATAGCGACTACCGAAGGTCTTTCTGACTCCTGCTATATTCAATCTGTCACAATAATTTCTGGTTCGCTCAACTCATCTGACATTTCAATAACAGCACGAATTACTGGTTTCATTGTTAACTCGTCATCTCGATCGAACTGTTCATCGCGCAGGCGTTTGGCACGTCTAGCTACTTGAGTAGTAATGCGGTAACGGCTGGAAGCTGCATTAATTAGCTTCTGCGATCGCCAGATAATTTCATTGGCATCAAAGGAAATATTTTGAGGCATTTGAAGCTTTTTAAATAAACAAAAAAAATTAATTTGCTCAATAATCTCTGCAAGCAGTATTTCGATCTAACTTTTCAAGTTTACTGCTTTAGTTAAACCACAAAAGCTGGTTTATTAAATGAATTTGTTCTAAAAAATATTATCAATTTAAGGTAAAGAAGGCATCAAGTTCGTGTAATTTTTTGTTTAAGAAATAAAATTGAGAGTATTTTAGAGCGATCGCTTTTTAAAAGTTATTTCGCTCAAGGGCAAATTAGTATTACCTTCTAGTAGTGATAGTAATTTGTTTCTTTAAACATCGATGCGAGTAATTACAGGTAAAACCAAACTACTAGGAGTCATTGGCGATCCTATCGAGCATTCTCTTTCCCCAGTTATGCATAACGCTGCTATTAGTGAATTGGGACTCGATTATGTCTACGTGCCCTTACCTGTTAAAACAGAAGATTTGAAGAGAGCGATCGCGGGTTTTGAAGCTATTGGTTTAATAGGCTTTAATGTTACCATTCCCCACAAACAAGCTATTATCCCTCTATTATTAGAAATATCTCCTGCTGCTCAAATGGTAGGAGCAGTTAACACTGTTTGGCGTACCGAAAGAGGATGGAGTGGCACGAATACTGACGTAGAAGGATTTATTGCTCCCTTAAAAGCATTATCGCAGGATTGGCATAAGATAACGCCAGTAATTTTGGGAAATGGTGGGGCAGCTAGAGCAGTGGTTACGGGATTGAGCCAATTAGGGTGTCTGAAACTGCACGTAGTCGGACGCGATCGCCAAAAATTAGAGCAATTCAAACAGAGTTGGCAAAATTTACCTATTTATGATTCTATTGCCGTTCATGGTTGGACTGAATTGCCAGAATTAATTTCAGGGAGTGAATTGTTAGTAAATACTACTCCAGTAGGTATGTATCCCGATGTAGAGCGATCGCCAATAGATGCCGCCTTGCTCGAACAATTACAACCAGGAGCGATCGCTTACGATCTAATTTACACCCCCAACCCAACTCAATTTCTCAAGTTAGCTCGACAACAAGGAGCAATTGCGATCGACGGATTAGAAATGCTCGTACAACAAGGGGCAGCCGCCTTACAAATTTGGCTGCAACAACCAGTTCCCATAGACATAATGCGTCAATCTCTTAAAGAAATAGTTTATAGGAGAGAAATATGACTTCTACAATCAATAAGAGCAAATAGAAGAATATTTAGCAATGTCAAAGTGCATATCGACAGTAGTGCAGTAAAAATAAATTCAAGATATTAAGGCTAAAGCCTTTACTAGATATGGGGACGGGAAGAGTTTTTGTTGTTTTTGATTAAAAACTTATTGTTACAAGATATAAAATGTCTGAAATAAAAATGACAGATCGTTCTTATTCTATAGAAGAAGTGTTGGATGAGAATTTTCTACCATAAAAGCTTCCATTATATTTAAAAGCGATCGCTTTTCTTGAGTAATTCTCTTTCCAAAAGAAGCGATCGCTTTTTCTTTGCGCTGCAGAAGTCATACCAAATCCGATTCTGAAAACATACTTTTCGTTTGGGAGTTTTAATTAGGCTAAAAAGCTTCTGCCCAATAACAATTGGCAGTGCTGCTCCGCAATCTGAATGGAACGCAGTTATTAATTGCGAACTGCGAACTGCGAATTGCGAACTGCGAATTGCCTTTACCCAACTTTTAAATATTGTATTTCAACAGGATTTAGTATCAGCCCCTTACTGATGCAAGCAGGTAATTACTGCAAGCACTTGATGAGTTAAGGGTAAACTGTCGATCGCCATTCCCGTGCATAACAGCATCATGTAGAGAATGGAATACTTAAACAGAGAACGGGCTAGTTGTTTATCAGTGGGTGTTTGTTTTAGTTGCCAAGCCTTGCGGAGAAAAAGAATTCCTAGAAAAAGAGCGATCGCGCCATAGACTATTCCTAACGGACCTAAAGGATAAATCAATAACAAAGTGCAGAGCACGACTAACCAAGCATATAGCCAAATTTGCTTAACGGTTAATTCTTCTCCTTCAACTACTGGCAGCATTGGCACTCCTACTTGGGCATAGTCATCTTTGATCATCAAAGCTAACGACCAAAAATGGGGAGGAGTCCAAAGAAAGACAATTGTAAATAATAACCAAGCAGTCCAACTTAGATCCCCTGTCACTGCAGCCCAGCCTACTAGAGGAGGAATAGCACCAGCCGCCCCCCCGATCACGATATTTTGCGTTGAATGGCGTTTTAGTAGGTGGGTATAAACTAGCATGTAGAATACGATGCCAGACATGGCTAACAGTGCGGCTAGCAGATTAACAAAAACAGTAAGAAGAGTAAAAGAAGATACACCTAAAATAAGGGCAAAAATGGAGGCGTGAAAGGGTTTAATCTTTCCCGAAGGAAGGGGGCGTTTGCGCGTCCGCGACATCATGTAATCAATGTCTTGGTCATAAATACAATTGAGTACTTGGGCTGAAGCAGCCGCTAAAGTCCCTCCTACTAAAGTAACTAACAGTAAGAAAGGGTCAACTTCTCCTGCAGAAGCAATCCACATTGATGCTGCTGTAGTGATTAGTAGTAGAGGAATGATGCGAGGTTTAGTTAATTGATAGTAACTTTTAATGACGTCCAAAAAATTTTCGTTGCGGCGGGCAATACTTGTCCCAATCATTATGGTCATTCCCAAATTCTGTCTTTAATCGATCCAAGGTAATACGTCATAAGACGACTTAGCTTGCTTGAACTGCGTCAAATTCAAGCCTTATTTGCATTAAAGCGCAATTATTCTATTCGCAGTGCTATTTTTAAGCTTTAATTTTCAATTACTCCTATTTTTTTGTACTAGTAGTAACCGAATCGGTTTTCGCTAAACTGCTTGCCAAAGTCAATAGTTAGACAAAGTTTAGCAAATTCGGATAAGAGTTTTACGGATAACTATAGCGAGCCCACTTTGCGGGTGCTGCCGCACCGCTTCGCTGCTACTTCGTAGTCGCGCATTGACAAAACTGTAAAAGCAACTAAAACTCCTAGTAAAGTCGCGCCAACTGCTTGATGAGTTACGGTCAAGGGTTCGACTTGAAGGTGTAACTTAAACGTTGCTATCCCCAAAATTATTTGCAACACTACTAAGCCAGCAGCCAGATTAGCTAGTTTTCTCAAAATTGCAGACAGTGCGGGAGTGCGCCAAGCTAATCCGATTAGGATCGCAGTTGCGATTATCGGAGGAAAAACACCGATGATATGACTATTCATTACCGTGCATAGTTGTGAAGCTCCAAAACATTGATGCAAAGCCCAGCGAGACCCCACTAAGCCTCCGAGTAAACTTTGTCCATAGACAAGGAGAGTAGCAGTTAAACCCACCCAAGCTAAATTACCTGCAGCTCCCGTTCCCTTATAAGGAGTTAGAGCCGTCGCGATGACAATTAAGGTACTGAAAAACAATAAAGCAGTGCCTAAATGGGCAGTAACGATATCAAAGCGTAGTAATTCAGTAACTGTCAGTCCACCGAGAATGCCTTGAAACACGATGAGAAACAAAGCAAAACTGGCAGCCCAAGGGAGCCAATGAGGTAGAGCGCGCCGATACCACCAGGATAGACCAGCTAAAGCGATCGCGCTCAGACCGATTAGGGCAGCATCTAAACGATGAAACCATTCTAGGAAAACTTGTAGATTCATCTGTTGAGATGGTACCAGTTGACCGTAACACAGCGGCCAATCGGGGCAAGCTAGACCTGCATTCATTACTCGCGTCGCGCTGCCCACTGCCATCAATAACAGAGTAGCGATCGCCATCTTCCATACCAAGCGACGAATCCAAATTTGCGGATTTGACTCTGTTTGAGGCGTAGCGAACTGACGTTGAAATACTGAATTTGCCATAGCAATAATTGCTGGTATAAAACTTAATCAAACTAGAGCTGCGTATTACTTAAACTCAAATTACTCTTACTTGAGTATAAATACCACGCTCTATTTATCACTGTAGCGATGTTTTTTAAGGAGCTACACCCTCTTATAATATTCTTCAGATTGATTTAAGAGTTAATTTATAAAAATTTATTTCATCATAAAGAAATCCTAAAACAGATAGATTAAGCCTACCAGACATCTTCTAGCGATCCCAAAAAAAAAGTAAAAAACTAGCCTAAACGCTTCTACTAACTAACTCTTCTGTTGAACTATGTCTTAGGCTAGTACACAGAGACAACTAAATATCGATCCTGCAAACTTTTGTCTTCTTCAAGCCAACAATCGCTTTAGCCAAGTACAAGTAATAGATTATATAGTGTTGACCTCTCGCCCTATTACCAGTAGTTCAGATCGCAAACCAAGAAAGACCCGTGAATATTCCTAGTAACATAGTTACCCTAATCGTAGGTATCGTCGTGACCCTACTCAGTCTTTGGTACGGTCAAAATCATGGACTGTTACCCGTTGCTGCTTCTTCTGAAGCAGTTCAAATCGATGAACTCTTCAACTTCATGATGACCGTTTCTACCGGGTTATTCCTGTTAATTGAAGGAATTTTAATCTACTCGGTAATCAAATTTCGCCGACCCAAGGGAGATACCACAGATGGTTCCCCAATAGAAGGAAACGTACCTTTAGAAATCCTCTGGACAGCTATTCCTACGGTCATTGTACTTATTCTGGCTATTTACAGTTTTGAGGTATACAATGCCATGGGAGGACTAGATCCGATGGCTGCCCACGATATGGGTCCCCACACTGTTGCCCGAGCCGAATCTAATTCAAAAGAAAACTTGATTGCTTTCGATCCCGACCGAAAACAGGTAGCTTTGGGACTAGGTGTTTCGCCAGAAACTAAAGAGGGTGAAAACCAGTTAGTAATTAATGTTAATGGCATTCAATATGCCTGGATTTTTACTTATCCAGAGTCAGGAATTGTATCGGGAGACATGCACATTCCCGTCGGTCGCCCCGTAAAATTAAATATTACGGCAGGGGATGTATTGCACGCTTTTTGGTTACCAGAATTTCGTCTAAAACAAGACGCTGTTCCGGGTAGAGAAGTGCAATTAACTTTTACACCTAATCGAGTCGGTCAGTATCCCATCATTTGTGCAGAATTGTGTGGTGCCTATCACGGTGGGATGAAAAGCCAGCTTTACGTACAAACTGAAGAAGAGTACCAACAGTGGCTACAACAAAACACGCTCGCTCAATCGGATGTCGAAAGTACTTTAGCAGCTAACGCCGCTTCAAGTTCAGATAGTGAATTTTTAGCACCATTAGCAGCCGAAATAGGCGTTGAAGCAGATACCATAGCTCAGCTACATGCTTTACATCACCATCCCCTCAATGCTGAGTTGTAAAAGTGACGCTTTGCCGCAGGCAATTTTAAATATTTGCAATTTTCAATCCAAAATCTCATGAGTACATCAGCAGAAAAAATCGTCACTTCCACCCATGATGGACAAAAAGCGGAACACAAACAAAGAAAGTGGCAAGACTATTTCACCTTTAATACCGACCACAAAGTAATTGGCATTCAATATCTAGTTACTGCCTTTCTCTTTTATTTTGTTGGCGGTGCTTTAGCAGAAGTGATGCGCACGGAACTGGCAACTCCCGAACCCGATTTGGTGCAGCCAGAGTTTTATAACCAGATAATGACAATGCACGGGACAATTATGTTGTTCCTGTGGATCATTCCTGCTGGGGCGGCTTTTGCCAATTTCCTAATTCCTTTGATGATTGGGGCAGAGGATATGGCATTTCCTCGCCTCAACGCAGTTGCCTACTGGATGTTTCCCATTGGTGGAATTCTGTTAATGAGCAGCTTTTTTGTAGGGCCCGCTCAAGCAGGTTGGACATCCTATCCACCTTTAAGTCTGGTTGCTAGCAAGTGGGGACAAGAAATCTGGATCTTGAGCATCCTGATTTTGGGGACATCGACAATTTTGGGGTCGATAAACTTCATTACCACCATTTTGAAGATGCGCATGCCCGATATGGATATTCACAGCATGCCCCTATTTTGTTGGTCTATGCTGGCAACTTCTGGTTTGATTTTGCTAGGTACGCCAGTTTTAGCCGCAGCTTTAATTTTGCTTTCGTTTGACTTAATTGCCGGCACGTCCTTCTTTAATCCTGCTGGTGGGGGAGATCCAATCGTTTATCAGCATATGTTCTGGTTTTACTCTCACCCGGCTGTATATATCATGGTGCTGCCCTTTTTTGGGATAATTTCGGAAGTTTTACCAGTTCATGCTCGTAAACCAATTTTTGGCTATCGGGCGATCGCTTATTCTAGTCTCGCGATCGCTTTTCTAGGCTTAATTGTCTGGGCACACCACATGTTTACCAGTGGTACACCTGGTTGGTTAAGGATGTTTTTTATGGCAACCACGATGGTTATTGCTGTACCTACGGGCATTAAAGTCTTTAGCTGGACTGCGACGATCTGGGGCGGTAAAATTAACCTCAACAGTGCCATGCTGTTTGGGGTAGGTTTTATCTCTCTCTTTTTGATCGGTGGTTTGAGTGGGATCATGGTTGCCTCCGTACCCTTTGACATTCACGTCCACGACACTTACTTCGTTGTTGCCCACTTTCACTACGTTCTCTTTGGTGGTTCCGTTTTAGCCCTGTTTGCCGGAATATATCATTGGTTCCCGAAAATGACAGGGCGCATGCTCAATGAAACCTGGGGCAGAATTCATTTTGCTCTCACTTATATTGGTTTTAATCTAACTTTCCTGCCCATGCACCAGTTGGGCATCCAAGGAATGAATCGTCGTGTTGCTCTATATGATGCCCAATTCCAATCTGTGAATATGATTTGTACGATTGGGTCATATATTCTGGCGGTTTCTACCCTTCCTTTTGTTGTTAACGTTCTTTGGAGTGTATTTAAAGGAGAAAAAGCCGGTCGCAATCCCTGGCGTGCTCTAACCTTAGAATGGCAGACTTCTTCCCCACCAGCTATCGAAAACTTTGAAGAAGAACCCGTTCTTTGGGCAGGTCCTTACGAATATGGTGTCGATACTGAAATGATCGATGAGGATAGCTCGATAGAAGAGATGCTGGCAGAAGTTAGTGCTGAAGCCAAGTAACAGTGAGCAGGTATTAGGTATTAGGTGGCAGGGTTGCTGGAATTTGATTCCAGCGCTTGCCTGCCACCGCCTTCTGCGGTTAAATAATAATTCACCTACTACCTAGCATCTAATAACTGGTAACTAATCGCTGAGTAAAACAAACGAGAAACAATCAATATGCAAAGTTCAGCTTTAGACGAGTCGAAAGTAACTCTCAACTACCACCATGAGGCAGCAGGTCATCACGGACATCCAGACCACCGCATGTTTGGTGTCATCTTATTCCTAATTGGCGATAGCATGACCTTTCTTGGGTTTTTTGCTGCCTTTTTGATTTACCGTACCATGATGCCTGTTTGGCCTCCAGAAGGTACGCCCGAATTAGAACTGTTAGTACCGATAATTAATACAATTGTTCTAGTATCGAGCAGTTTTGTCATGCATCAGGGACAAACAGCGATTAAGCGAAACGATGTATCTGGTTTACGTCTCTGGTTTGGTATTACTGCCGCGATGGGAGCAGTTTTTCTGTTGGGACAGGGATATGAATACTTTCACTCGGAACTCGGTTTAACAACTAATTTATTTGCTAGTTGTTTTTATGCCTTAACTGGTTTTCACGGCTTACACGTGACTGTAGGAGTGCTATTGATTTTGTCGGTTTTGTGGCGATCGCGCTCCAAAGAACATTACTCTAGTGGCAGTCATTTTGGTGTAGAAGCAGCAGAAATTTATTGGCACTTTGTCGATGTCATCTGGGTTATCCTTTTTATCCTGGTTTATTTGTTGTAGCTAGTGAAAGCAGTGCGCTTTCTGCCTCCAGCGCACTCAATTCCACGTTTGGCTTAACTAATAGCCTCCTAAGGAGGCTTTTTTTATGATGGACATTAAATTTGGACGAGAAATTTGTGGCAAACTAGCTACTGCCGAATCGCGGGAATGGCTGGTAACTAATGGTATGGGTGGTTATGCTGCCGGTACTGTAGCGGGACTGTTAACAAGACGCTATCATGGCTTGCTGATAGCAGCTCTTAAGCCTCCTTTAGGACGGGTTCTATTGTTGAGTAAGCTAGATGAATTCGTCCGATATAACGAGCAATCTTCTTTTATCTACGCCAATCGCTGGGCAGATGGAAGTGTTAACCCTAATGGTTACATTAATATCGAAAGCTTTTATCTAGAAGGAACTACGCCAGTCTGGCATTTTGCCCTAGCTGATGCCTTATTAGAAAAGCGAATTTGGATGCAGTTGGGGGAAAATACTACTTATATTCGCTATACTTTGCGCCGAGGAAGTAAGCCCTTAGCCTTATTTCTCAAAGCATTGCTCAACTATCGAGACTATCACGGCAATACTAAGGGCGGTCTCGGCGGACTCGTAGAGCGTCGAAGACTAGCCGAGGCACTGCGCGATCGCTGGCAGATGCAAATAGATAACCTCGAACGAGGTATTCGTGTCCAAGCTTTTCCTGATGCTGTTCCCTACTATTTACTAGCAACTCAAGAAGGTAATCAAGACAATTTATTTTGGCAAACTCATCACACTTGGCACCAAAATTTTGCTTTAGCAGTAGAAACCTATCGCGGTTTAAATGACTCTGAAGATCATCTTCACGCTGCTACCTTTAATACAGTTTTACAAGTAGGTGAATCTCTGACTTTAGTTGCCAGCACCAAACCAGATCCTCTACTAGACAGTCAAGCTGCTTGGCAGGTGCGTTATTATTACGAACAAAAATTGTTAAACCGCTGGCATTCTCGTTCCTCTCTTTCTAGTTCAGTTGCACCAAGTTGGCTAGAGCAATTGGTTTTGGCTGCCGACCAATTTATTGTCGATCGCCCTTTAGTCGAAGAACCGGAGGGTAAAACGATTATTGCCGGTTATCCCTGGTTTACCGATTGGGGAAGAGATACGATGATTAGCTTAGGGGGATTAACTATCTCTACCGGTCGTCCGGAAATTGCACGTATTATTCTGCGTACTTTTGGCAAATATGTAGATCGAGGCATGTTACCTAACGTTTTTCCCGATGCGGAAGAAGAGCCAAACTATAATACGATAGATGCTACTCTTTGGTATTTTGAGGCAATTCGTGCTTATTATGCTGTAACTAAAGATCGAGAATTATTAACCGAGTTATTTCCCTTGTTAGCTGAGATAGTTGACTGGCACTGTCGAGGAACTCGCTACCAGATCCATCTCGACGATGATGGCTTAATCTATGGCGGAGAAAGAGGAGTACAGCTTACTTGGATGGATGCCAAAGTTGATGATTGGGTAGTGACTCCTCGGATCGGTAAACCAGTGGAAATAAATGCTTTGTGGTATAATGCGTTGGTTTGTATGGTACAGTTTGCTCGCGCATTAGATAAACCTTCTCAAGCATACGAACAGATGGCAGTTAAGACTAGAGAAGGTTTTCAACGATTTTGGAACGAAGCTGCTGGCTACTGCTACGATGTCATCGATACGCCCCAAGGAAACGATCTTTCTTTGCGTCCCAATCAGATCTTTGCCGTATCTTTACCTATTAGAGAGCAAGAGACATTTGCGCCTTTACTCAATCGAAAGCAACAAAAAAGCGTAGTAGATACGGTCGCTCGATATCTACTGACTTCTCATGGATTGCGTTCTCTTGCTCCCAATCATCCCGATTATCAAGGTCATTACGGTGGCGATCGCCTTCAGCGTGATGGTGCCTATCACCAAGGAACTGTCTGGAGTTGGTTAATCGGTCACTTTGTCCAAGCTCATCTAAAAGTTTATCGAGATCCGACTCTAGCTCGCAGTTTTATCGAGCCGATGGCAAATCATCTACAAGCTTCTTGTGTAGGCAATATCAGCGAAATTTTTGATGGTGATGCTCCCTTTTTGCCAAGGGGATGTTTTGCTCAAGCTTGGAGTGTAGCGGAAGTTTTACGGGGATGGCTGTTAACCTTAGAAAAGCAAGCTTATTAAGGATTCGGCACTCGGTTATTGCTTGAAGAGCGATTGAGATATTTTTAGCAAAAAAAACGCGCTGTTGAAGATCGGACAGCGCGAGTTAATAGAGAGGTAAGCAAGTGGAAGGAAAACCGATTTAGAGAGGTAAATTAATAGGCAATCTGATAGGAGGAACGACCAAAGTAGGACGAGGGGGAGTAGGTTGAACTGTTTGGGATCTAATAGGCATTGATGCACCCGGTACGATCCCTTGCGGTACGGGCATTCCAGGTCTGACTCCGGTAGGTGGGATTACTCCTGGAGGTAAAGTCCCCGTTTGGGTGGAAACGTTGCTTTGGGAAAAAGACCCTTGTGGTGAAATACCCGTAGAAGAAACTGGGGGCGCTCCTAATCCTGGTAACGTGGGAAAACGAATCGGAGAAGGAATGCCGCCAGGAGTACAGGGAAATAAGCATAGATTAAAATTATTGCCATTAGCGTTATTGGTGCCAAAAGAGAAATTGTGATTGGGAATTGGTTTGGGAGGACGATTAAACAGAGCGTTAATAGCTCCAGTAGCTAATTCTAAAACTTGTGCTGAAGCTGGTTGTGGCGTGGAGATGGTGCTGATGCCAACGCTTATAGCAATTACAGATAGAGCGGTTAATTTTTTGTGAGTTCTTTTCATCTGACTTACCTCCTAGCTTAATGTGAAGATTGTTAAAGTTGTTGTTTGTCTCTTCACTGATTAAGTATGTTGGCAAGAAAGAATTATGCATTTACGTTAATTAGAAATCTTGTTTAATTTCAAAAACATAATCCGTATCGTAGGTACGTACGTAAAGCTTATTATCCTTTTGGATCGAGTATTCAGGAGCAGTTTTTACATTTATCTGCTGCAAAATCTCTCCTGTAACTTTATCAATTAAATAGAGAAAATCTGGTTCTGCAGTAAAACCATAGCCACAGATAATGACATCATCAATCATGACAAAATTGTTGGCATTACACACTAGTGGTTGACTGCGCCACAAAATTTGCTCGGTATTAGTATCGATCGCAGTCAGATAACCATTCATTCCATGAGAAGATTTAGCGTAAGTTTGATGGGCATTAGCAACATAGAGAATATTATCTTCTTGCATCGCCCAGGTTAATCTTTGAACGATAAAAGAAATATCTTCATTTATATAGCTAGGAGATAGAAGATAATTACTAAAATCGTAACCGTAAATAAAGTTATTTTTATTTGGATCGTAGGCAAATAAATATCTACCTTCTCCATAATTTTTCCCATAAATCAGTAAGTAGCGATCGCCATCTCGAATTGGTTTGATTAATACGTTATCTTGAAAATTAGTGGGAATTTGTGAGGGAAGATTTCCAGAATGGTTTAGAGTAGGATTAGGAACTACATAAATTGGTAGAGATAAATTATTTCGTTCGAACCATGCCTTCTCATCAGTAATTTGGTTGGGTGTAGCGGTTATAAGATTAAGTTGTACTGAATTTGGTTTAGGACTAATTTTACCGGGTGCATCTTGGCGAAAAGGTGGAACTTCTAGTAACGCTAATTGAACGCGATCGATAGTTTGGTATGCAGTTTTATTCGTCTGGAGAGAATCTACTGCTGGTAGAAAAGAATTAGCTAAAAGTAACGAGGTACCAACAGTTCCAGTAATTAAAGTAATAGTAACGATCGCTCTTACTGCTAATTTATTTACTTGTCGATTATATTTTTCTCGATCGCGATTCATGCTCGATGATTAACTTTGATTAGTTAATTTACTTTTTAATAATTCGGGATTGATTTCTCGATACTCTACTCCGTCATCAATACCATAAACAAAGATAGCAGCTATCAAAAGGCAGAAGCCACCCAATACTACTGCTAGTAAAGAATTTTTATTCAGCAAATTAATCATTATCCATCCCAAGCCAAGAGAACTAACTATTTGGGGTAAGACAATAAAAACATTAAAAATTCCCATATAAACCCCCATATTTTTAGGAGGAACATGATTGGCCAAGATAGCATAGGGAATAGAATGAATACCTGCCCAAGCAATACCAAAACAAATCATTGGTAGCAAGATTAAATAGCGATCGTTAATCCAAAACAGGCTGACAATTCCCGCTCCCCCAGAAAGCAAACAAAAGAACAGTGTCAATTTTCGGCTGGTTATTTCGGTAATTTTGACTATAAAAAAAGAAAAAATCAAACAAACAAAATTATAAAAACTAATACATATACCCGCCCATTCTATACCTTGCTGATAAAGGGCTGAATTTTGTTTGACAGCTCCAAAGATATGATGAGCTACAGTGGTTGGAAAATAAATTAATATAGCAAATATTCCTAACCAAGTAAAAAATTGTACCCATACTAATTGCTTTATCCCTTTAGGAATTATTTTATTCAAACAATCAATAATACCTCTATCGCTTAACTTATTTATGTCTATTGGCGATCTCGAAGAGATCTGCGAAGCAGACCGCTTTTCTGTTGGTAACTCTTCATCTGCATATTCTTTGGTGGTTGCTACCGTCCAAATAACTGTTGCCAAAAAAATGATTGCTCCTAAATAAAAAGATAATTTTACCGTTGAAGGAATAGAAACAATACTCTCATCGATCGCTGGAAATCTAAATATATTATTCAACCACCAAGGAGACAAAGAAGCTATTACTGCACCCAAACCAATAAAAAAGCTTTGTACTGCATAACCCCGAGTTTGTTGTTTCTCTGGCAATAAATCCGCTACTAAAGCGCGAAAAGGCTGCATACTAATATTAATAGAAATATCTAAAATCCACAGGAGTGCTACAGCCATCCACAAACAAGGAGCATTAGGCATTAAAACTAAAGCAACCGAACTAATTATTGCTCCCCCAAGGATATAAGGTTTTCTTCTGCCTAAAAAAAACCAAGTGCGATCGCTTAAATAACCAATTAATGGTTGAACGAATAAACCACTTACGGGTGCCGCCAACCAAAGAAGGGGAATTTGTTCGGCGTTGGCTCCCAAATACTCGTAAATGGCACTAGTATTTGCCAGTTCTAATGTCCAGCCATACTGAATGCCAAACATACCAAAATTCATATTCCATAGTCGCCAAAAACTTGCATTTTGTCGCTCTTTTACGCTTAAATTTTGATTACTCATTACTGATTATTAATCACAACTCCAAATCGCTAAACTCCGCTTTGAGGTCGCCCTGCATCAGATTTTGTAGAGCTACCTGGGGAGTAATTTCTCCTTTGAGCAGTCGATATACTTGTAGAGAAATGGGGACATAAATTCTTTGTTGCTCGGCTATTTGCATCAGGACTTCAGTAGTATTTATCCCTTCTGCCGTACCTTCAATTCCTGCTAGAATTTGTTCCAAAGATTTACCCCTAGCTAATCCATAACCTACTTGATAATTACGGGAAAGAGAACTATTGCAAGTAGCCAACAAATCTCCTAAACCAGATAAACCAAAAAAAGTTTCCGCTTTTGCTCCTAAATGAGTGCCGACGCGGATCATTTCTGGTAAGGCTCTTGTCAACAGTCCGGCTTTAGCATTAGTACCTAACTCTAAACCATCACAGATTCCTGCGGCGATCGCCATCACATTTTTGAGCGTGCCACCTAATTCCGTGCCCAAAGGGTCGTTATTAATATAGACGCGAAAGCGATTTGATGCAAAAATTGCTTGTACTGTTTTTGCTGCTTGAATATCTTTACTGGCTACTACTGTCGCTGCTGGCAAACCTCGTTCGATTTCTTTAGATAAATTAGGTCCGGATAAGACAACTACAGCATGATGGGTAAAAGCCTCTTGCCACAATAACGAAGGCGTTTGCGCTGTCGCGGGGTCTAAACCTTTAGTCGCCGTGATGATAATTACTGGTAGAGGCAATTCTAAGGTTTTTAACTTCTCTATCGTCGGTTTGACTCCTTTAACCGAGACGGCTGAAACGATCGCATTTGCTTCTCTCAGCACGGATGCCAAGTTTTCTTGACTGCGACGAGACCATAAACCGACTCGATGACCATTACGGGATACCAAATGGGCTAAAGCCGTTCCCCATACTCCTGCACCTAAAATAGCTACATTTTTCTGCTTATCCGTCACTGATAATGACTCTTACTCACTTCTATGCCGATTTTATCTTTCTCACCCATCCTAAAACTTTTGAGTAGATTTGTCTCTTAGGGGTTACTCGGCGATGATAGGATCTAAACTCGTTAACCCCGAAATATCCAAATCAAAGTGTCTCAGTCTCACCGCAATCCTGCCCCAACTGTCGATATTATTATCGAGTTAAGCGATCGCCCGGGACGACCAATTGTTCTGATCGAACGGCGCAATCCTCCCCACGGCTGGGCAATTCCGGGAGGATTTATCGATTATGGCGAATCAGCCGAAACAGCAGCCAGACGAGAAGCAGCCGAAGAAGTAAGCTTAGAAGTCCAATTAGTCAAACAATTTCACGTTTATTCCGAACCCGATCGCGATCCCCGGCAACATACTCTGGCGATCGTTTTTATCGCTACAGCCAAGGGTCAACCCGAAGCTGCCGACGATGCCAAAAATATAGGCATTTTTCAGCCCTGGGAAATACCTAACAATCTTTGCTTCGACCACGATCGCGTTTTGCAAGATTATTGGCGTTATCGCCATCATGGTTTTCGTCCCCATTATTAAGTAGGGGCGGTTCGCGAACTGCCCCTACTCAAATTGTGATTCGCCCGTACACCATTAATTTCCAATGAGCAACAAAAAAATTATTCGTACCGATCGAGCACCCGCGCCAGTAGGACCTTATAATCAAGCAATTGCTGCTTCCGGAGAAATGATTTTTGTCGCCGGACAAATTCCCCTCGATCCGCAAACAGGAGAAATAGTTGGTACTGGGGATATTACCCAACAAACGCAGCAGGTGATGGCAAATATCGAAGCCATTCTCAAAGAAGCTGGTGCTAATTGGCAAAATGTAGTTAAAACTTCTGTTTTTCTATCCGATCTGGCTAATTTTGTGCCTATGAATCAAGTTTATGCTCAATATTTTGAGGAAGCAACTGCTCCCGCCCGTGCTTGTGTAGAGGTGTCTCGTTTACCGAAAGATGTGTTGGTAGAAATTGAGTGTATAGCTGTTATTAATCCCTAAAAATTAATTCAGTTTTCACATTATGTAGGGACGTTCTATGGAACGTCCCTACTCCTGGTTTACTTCTGCGTCAATTTAGTCAACACTTTGTTAGAACGTTCCACAAAAGCCTTCATACCATCTGCATCAAAAGCTTTTTGTGCCATCAGTGCCAGATCGTAAATATGTTGACACATTAAATTAACTAGTTCGCCAGTAGGAGATTCGCCACTCCCCTGAATGATTGCCCCCTGACTGAGTTCGTAGAGGTTTTGAACTAAAGGATGAGCAGTATTGATCAACAGGATATGATCTTCAGGAAATGTCATGGATTTTTCTTGCATGAGGGCAGTCATTTCTTGCAGCCGCCGCATCGCTTCGGGTAAAAGTACCATAGCTGGAGGCGTTCCCTGAGGATCGTCGGATTTAACTGCTTGAGTGCGGATATTAACTCTGGGTTTATTGAGCGCTTTTTCAAATAGTTCTTTAATTACCTCATTGCGAGTTTTGTTAGTTTTGGGGTCGACAATTTCTTGGGCTTTGTCGTCTTCAACGAGGGTCTTATCTAATTCGGAGTCGACGCGAGAGAATTGAACGTTAGAATATTCTTGTTCGAGGAAGGGGATGAAGTAGTTGGCATCGATAAAAGAGTCCATGTAAAGGACTTCTAAACCCTGATTTTTGTAAAGTTCTACATAGGTTCCCTGGGTGGAAGGATCGCTGCAGTAGAAGACGTGATTTTCGTGTTTTTCTTTGTTTCTTTCCAGATATTCTTTAAGGGTAGTGTAGGGTTTGCTGGAGGTTTTGTTGTCTGGTTTGTCTGGTTTGTCTGGGGTGACATCTTCCCAAACATCTCCCGATTCTGCCTGAACTTGTACCTGAGGCGTATCCTTGCCGCTAGATGTTGTACTTCCTTGATAGGTAGTGCGAAAAATAATTAGGTCTTCGACTTGTTTTTTGAATTTTTCATTTTTGATCGCCCCATATTTGACAAAAGTGCCTAAATCTTCCCAACAACGGATGTATTCGTCGCGATCTTCGGTATAAAGAGATTGGAGGCGATCGCCAATTTTCTTGGCAATAAAGTCGGCAATGCGACGAACAGTGCGATCGTTAGTTAGAGAACTACGAGAGACGTTGAGAGGAATATCGGGACTGTCAATTACACCCCTTAGAGGCATCAAGAATTCAGGAATAATCTCTTCACAATGGTCGCTGACAAAAACCTGATTGCAGAAAAGTTTGATATGTCCTCTGCTAACGTCTACATCGGGTTTTAGTTTGGGAAAGTAGAGAATGCCGTTAAGGAGGAAAGGATAATCAGTACTTAAATGCACCCACAGCAGGGGATCTTCTTGGAAAGGATAGAGATAACGGTAAAATTCTAAATAATCATCTTTAGTTAGATTCTGAGGCGATTCTTTCCATAATGCCCGTTGTTTATTGATGACTTCCCCGTTAAATTTGATTTTAACGGGCATGAAGTCGCAGTAGGTTTTGATTAACTGTCTGATTCTGGCTGGTTCAGTGTATTCTAACTCGTCGTCTTGTAAGGTGAGGGTAACGGTAGTACCTCGGGTTTTCCGGTCGGACTCGCTTAATTCAAATTCTGGCGAACCATCACAAGACCAGTGTACCGCCTCTGCGCCTTCTTTATAGGAAAGGGTATCGATTTCCACTTTTTGCGCCACCATGAAGCAGGAGTAGAATCCCAACCCGAAGTGACCGATTAAGTCATTAGCCGACTTTTCATACTTTTGAATGAAATCTTCCGCACTAGAAAAGGCTACCTGATTGATATATTTTTTGACCTCATCTGCGGTCATGCCGATACCGTTATCGGAAACGGAGATGGTTTTTTTGCTTTTATCTGCGGTAATAATAATTTCTGGTTCGTCTGTTTCGCCACTAACCTCCCCAGCTAAGGATGCCATTTTGAGTTTAGAAATAGCATCGACAGAGTTAGAAATCAACTCCCGCAAAAAGATTTCGCGATCGGTGTAGAGAGACTTTTTGATAATGGGAAAAATATTCTCGGTATGGATTGTAATATTGCCTTTTTCAAGTACAGTCATAGTCTTTCCTTTAATTCGCTGCCATTACCAATACATTTTAATTACAGATTTTGTCCGATCGCTCGTCTTAACTACTGCGGGAATTACACACCATCCAAGATACGGATTTCCCTACTTACAGAAAAAAGCTAGTAGGGGTAGCTATAACAGTGCAAGTAAAGGTTGAGACACTTTATCCTGTCCCAAAGTTCAAAGTTCAAAATGAGCTGTTCTCTGTCAAAAGTATTGATATCCTATTCTATACTTCCCTTACCACTTACTATCTTTTTCTGCCTAGAGTGACAAGAAAGATAATTTAGAACTGCTAGATTAAATGATTTATAACCTTAGTGCGATGTTATAAATATAGAATTTGATTATCTTAGTCATTGTTTTATGAATATAAGGTGTATTCCTTAAAACCTAAAGTAATAAACTATTTATTTAGCAATTTAGCTGGGTTTAATATCTATTTGAAATACCATCAAACTTCAAAATTTACTAATGAATTAGTTTGGATATTTGAAAAATTCAAAAATCCAATTATGTTGTGTAAGTAAGATGTTTTTTCTAGAAGGCAGTATCAATTTTAAGATTGTTTCGATGAGACTGACAAGTAATTCAATAACGCCTATATCCTATGCTTTGGCTGTAGCCTTAGTTTTAGTACTTCTTCTATTTTTGCCGCAAATTTTAATAGCCTTAGCAAGGATATTGTATCATATTTTGCAGGTAGCGATCGCCATATCCGTGTTTATGGGTATTATTGTAGAGTACTATAACCCAGGTAAGACATAAATCTAAAACTATTTATAGAGCTTGACAATTCCTATTAAAGTATATTCTTTGTTTGAAAAAAGTCAGAAAAGTAATTTTAAAGCAATATTTGCTTCGATCGCTTGGTCTAATCCATCGCTCTATCTGATGAGCGATTAATTTATTACGAATAATATTTAATCTATTCGTGTGGACAAAAATAAATAGACTAACTTATCAACTAACTGAATAATAATCACTGAGTTAGTATTACACGAGTTGATTCCCGTCTCGATAAGTTAGATCGAAATATGAGCAAGCCCTAGAAGCAATAAATATGCCTAAGCAAAAAACAATCATTAAAATTGTTGTTTGGTTAGCCGCCGAAATTATTTTAAATTTTATTGGTTTGGACGATTTAGCTGACTATTAGACTATTAGTGAATTTATTTTTGAACATAATTTGCTAACTCAAATAGCGATCGTTCAATTAAAAATATCTAAATTTACTCTAAGCTCACTATAGTTATTATTTTTATTATTTCAATAAAGTATATATTTCAGTTTAGAGTTTGCACAACAATAATAACTTTTGTATTTAATATTTAAATTAGTCTTAGAGTTAATTAATATTTATTTGTATTTTTTAAAAAAAAGACTTCCGATTAAGAAAGTAAGTGCTTTCTATCTTAGGGATGATTTATATTGACTTTGATTTTTAGAAAATTAGAAGAGGCAATAACCCAAAAAACTAAATTGCTCTTGGTTAGCTCAAGCATAGTTAGGTGCAAACAAGTAAATGACCCAAATATTAGCCTCTAAAGATTTACCTCCAAACTCTAAGCAGTTATGCTGCTACGTCAATCGAACTAAAACAGTTGCGTTCAGCGAAGTTGCGCCTTCGGTGATTGCCCGTATTAGAGATAGATCGGGCAAGTATTGCGAATGGGTTATTTTTCCTCAAGAACGCTTTGGATTTGAAGCTCCTAACAACAGCAACCTAGAGATATATCAAAATACACCAACTGACATCATTACAGATAGCATTCTTTGTTCTTAATTAAAGTTAACAGAAAACATTATTGCGGATAGTGAATATAGGGAGAAAAAATCGGTTAAATATGTCAAATAACATTGAATCTTATCTCCGGGAAATTGGACGGACTCCTCTTTTAAGTGCTGAGCAAGAAGTTAAATTAGCCAATCAAGTGCAGTCTATGTTGCATTTGCTCGACAAAGAAAAACCAACTTCAGAGGAGAAACAGATTATCAAACGAGGACAATATGCCAAACAAGAAATGACAAAGGCAAATTTACGTTTGGTAGTCTCCATAGCCAAGAAATATCAGAATCGGGGTTTGTCCCTACTAGACTTAATTCAAGAAGGTAGCTTGGGTTTAATTCGGGCAATTGAGAAATTTGACCCGACCAAAGGTTATAAATTCTCTACTTATGCTTATTGGTGGATTAGACAAGCCGTGACAAGAGCGATCGCCAATCAAGGACGTACCATTCGTCTGCCCATTCACATAACTCAACATCTTAATAAGATTAAAAAGGCTACCCGTCAATTATCTCAAGAGTTAGGCAGACAGCCGACGGAAGAAGAATTAGCAGAAAGACTCGACCTCGAACTCAATAAGCTGAGAACTATCCGTCAGGCATTGCGTAAAACTAAGCTCAGAAGCCTAAACGTTAAACTAGAGGATAATCAAACTGAATTAGAACAAATGCTGGCAGCAGACTCTCCTTCTCCTTCGGAGTTAGCCGTCCAAGGAGAGTTACGCACACAAATTCACAGTTTGTTGGAGTGTTTATCACCTCGACAAAGAGATGTAATTGCTTTACGCTTTGGTTTAAAAAATGGTCGGCCAATGACCTATGAAGAAATTGGCGCTCGATGTGGTATTAGTCGAGAACGAGTAAGGCAAATTAAAAATAGGGCGATGAGAACTTTGAAAAAGCAAGCTATCGATCTTCAAGAGATAGCTGGATAAACGGCATTGAAATTAAATTATAGAGAATTTTGTAGGGACGTAGCATGCTACGTCCCTACGAGTGAAAACCTCTTTTCTTCTCACTTTTGACCGAGGCAAACCGATAGTTATTTGCAGTAAAAGAGAAACAAGTTAACTAAACACAACAAAAGTAATTAACTTTTAGTTACATTTTTGAGCGAAATTGGAGGGTAAAAATTGATGAAAGTCCCCGCAGAAATCAGCTATCGAGAAGTCGAAAAGACCGAAGCACTTGACTCCCTAATTCACGAAAAGTTGGCAAAACTGGAAAAATTCTGCGACCACATCAGCAGTTGCCACGTAGCTATTGAAAAAATACACGATCGCCCTAAAACTGGTTCTCCCTATCGAGTGCGCCTCGATATTACAGTACCACCAGGACACGAAATTGCAGCGGTGAGCAATCCAGACGAGGGAAATCAATACGAGCCTCTTGAGGCTGTCATTCGGGATGCCTTTGAAGCAGCACGCCGTCAACTTGTAAAACTCAACGAAAAACAACACGATCGAGTTAAAGTCCACCCACAACAGGAAATGAAAGCGGTAGTCACTAAGTTATTTCCCGAGCAAGGATATGGCTTTTTAAAAACTACTGATACCGGTCGCGAGATTTACTTTCAGCGCAATAGCGTTGCCAATGACGACTTCGATCGCATAGAAATAGGTACGGGGGTACAGTATTCTGAAATAGAAGGAGAAATGGGACCACAAGCAACAACAGTGCAAATTGTGGATAAACCAGGTCCTGGAGCTGCTACAGAAGATGAAGGAACGATCGAACCTCCCTTAGGTTGGTAATAATAAATATGGTTTGTACTTCGTGAGAGAACCAAAGAAACTGTTTCTAAACATTAACAATAGTAAAGTTCTCGATCGCGATCGCTCTTCGACTCCATACAATGTACAAAACTAAACTATGATTAGCTTCAGCTAGAATACGCCCTCAAATGAAGACAGCAGTTATATTTCTATCTTTAAATAGAATTTACAAGCAGCTCGTTTTGGTAGTATTCTGTTGCTAGAGGCAAGATATGGAAATCTCGATCGCAGTTCAGCAAGTTTTTCATTTGGTTTTGACAAAAACATCTCTTTGGGTTAACTATCTGGATTTAGTTTTTGTTCAGAGCTAAATTTAAAATTTAGTTGACATAGAAAAACAAGCATCTAAATAATTTGCGGTCAGTATTTCCAAATAATCCTCTTAACTTATTTACTCTCATGACTGCTAAATATAAACAAACCTAAAAAGTTAATTGCTCATAGGCGATCGTTTGTATCGTTTTGCCATCCCCTTGGTTGCGCGCTCACAATTAAATAAACTGTCTGGAAGCTTTTATCAGCTTTAGACTTTTAAATTTTGTAAATTATGAGCAAGTAACAAATTTTATATTTATGCAGTCAGAAGAGTTAACAACAAGAAAAAAACCATTTTATAATTTTTTCTTGACCATATTTAAATCATCTGTAAAAGGAGATCTATTGTGGTTCAACGTGGCTCAAAAGTAAGAATTTTGCGCGAAGAATCTTATTGGTATAAAGATGTTGGCACAGTTGCTTCTGTCGATAAAAGCGGTATTCGTTATCCCGTAATCGTCCGCTTCGATAAAGTTAACTATGCTGGCGTAAACACCAATAACTTTGCTGATTACGAAGTAGAAGAAATCGGGGCACCCAAAGGAAAAGCACAAAAAGCTACACCTACTACTTCTGGGGGCAAACAAACTCCGATCGATCCGGCTATCCGAAGAACGGGACAGGGAGCGCAAGAGCCTGTTAAATCAAATGCAGCACCAGAGGCTCCCGGGACAGATAATCCTCAAACAGAGGGCGATCCCAATCAAGGAACCGAATCCCGTTAGAGCGGCAAAAATATATTGCGGCAATTATACTGATACTCCAATCAACATACGGCTAAGTAAGGGCGCATGCAAATGCGTCCTTTCAAGCAATTGATATCATGTAACTAGAAGCGCGCGAACTCAACGCCCGTACAAAGTACAAAGTTCGCTCATTACCTATTACTTATGTACGAGCGAATGGTCATTAACCGAAAGCGATCGAGCGCCCATTCCTTTTCCTTCTAGTAATTGTTATTTGTCCTTTGTCTTTCTACTTATTTTTAAGAAACCTCACTTGTCTTATCTAGTTCGCTCGTGTTATTCAAAATTGCCTGCCGAATAAGTTCAGCACGTTGCTCCATCCCTTCTGCCTCCACGTTATATTTCTGTGCTCTTGCGGAGTGGCCGGATTGAACAGCCCGTTGCGCCAATCTTCTGCGAATATTTGCCATCTCTTCCAGTGCCCTAAGCGCGCTCCACAAAGCTTCCTCTAGTTGATCTGACTGCTCCGCCATTAAACTTTCTACGGAGAAAGCGTGACCGATGCGACAGCGAAAACGAATGAGATTCCCTTCCTTAGCTTCCCACAAAACTCCGCCACAATCAGGACAGGCAAAAGCTGATGGCGTTCCCGAGTGTTTATCATTTTGCATGACTACTGGTTCTAGTTCGGCCGGGTCAGATTCAATTTCTAAGCTAGATTTACGAGGTAATTGCCGAGTTTTTGGGGGTTTTTGAGCCAAATTTACTAAAGCTTTTGTTATTTCTAATACGGGTAAAATTAAATCGACATCTACATTCTCAATTGCATTACGGGGCATACTAGGATATAGAGCTTCATCAGGATCTTGTACAATAACAACACCTCCTTGCTGCTTAATTGTCCACAAACCTGCCGTGCCATCATCGAGAAGCCCTGATAGCAATACACCAATCACCTGAGAGTCATAAGCCCGCGCTGCTGTACGAAACAGCACATCGATAGCAGGGCGAGAATTGTTTTCTTTCGCACCCCGCGTTAATTGGATTTGTCCCGGTTTGAGCAACATATGATAATCCGGTGGGGCAACATAGATGCGTCCGGGCTGAATAATCTCGCCATGGGTCGGGTGAAGTGCTTCTAAAGAGCCAGCCCGGCTGAGAATTTTCGGTAGAACACTATTACTATGAGGTGAAATGTGAATTACTACGAATACTGCTGCCGGTAAGTCCGCTGGCAAACCCGCAACCAGTTTCCTGAGTGTTTCTACTCCCCCAGCAGAAGCACCAATAACGATAATTCTTCCTAACATTAATTTTTTTCCTGCTTTGAATATAATCTTAGCTAAGAACAGGGAACACAAGAGATTGAGATAGTTGTAAATTTTTTAAGATAGCCTTCTAAATTCATGTCCAAGTACTTAATGTTGTAGCGCTCGAATTTATTCTTCAAGAAAAATTGATTTTGAATTTGTTGAAATAAGAATTAAAGAGCGATCGCGCTGATCCTCAATTGTTAATCTGTTCCTTGAACCTAGATTAACTAAAAATTAACATCTTGGCGATCGCAGCAAGTCTAGAATTTAAACAATTGGCTGTAATTAAATCTGCACACAAAAGTTGAGTCGCTCGCAACTAAATGTTAGACATCCTTGATTTAGAAATCTCTCTTGATAAAGCTGAATACAAAAATCAAATTAAAGATTTAATGCGTCGGTTACGTTCTCTCCAGAGAGATTGCTGGCAACAAAAATTACCCGTAATTGTAGTTTTAGAAGGATGGGCGGCAGCAGGCAAGGGGAGTTTAGTTAAGAAAACTACTAACTATATGGATCCTCGCGGTTTTATCGTTCATCCTATTTTTTCCCCTTCGGATCGAGAACAAAAATATCCAGTACTGTGGCGATTTTGGCAAAAACTGCCCCCTAAAGGAAAGATTACTTTCTTTTATCATAGTTGGTATACCCACGTTCTAGAAGACCGCTTATTTAAACGCTTAGCTCCCGAACGAGTTCCCGGGATGATGCGCGATATCAATGCTTTTGAACGTCAATTGGTAGATGATGGAGCAGCGATCGCCAAATTTTGGATTCACTTAAGTCGCAAGGAACTCAAACACCGTCTCAAAAAATACGCTAGTGACGAACTGGAGGCTTGGCGAGTACGTCCGGAAGATTGGCAACAAGCCAAGCAATATAAAGAATATGCTGCACTAGCTGAGGAAATGCTAACCTATACCAGTACTGGCGCTGCTCCTTGGACTCTGGTAGAAGGCAATTGTCAACGCTGGGCAAGAATTAAAGTACTTTCCCAGTTGGTTTCAACGATCGTGGCTGCCTTAGCAAGACAAGCAACAAATACTTCTACTACTACCAATTTACCGCCACAAAAAGAGTTATTGCCTACGGAACCTAATTTTCTCTCTCAAGTAGATTTAACCCTAAATTTAGACCGGGACGAATACAAACAAAAGCTCCGTCAAGCTCAGGTTAAGTTACGTCAACTACAACTAAAAATTTATCAAGCTCAAATACCAGTATTAGTGCTGTTTGAAGGTTGGGACGCAGCCGGAAAAGGAGGAGCAATCAAACGACTGACAGATATTTTAGATCCCCGCAGTTATCAAGTTAATACTTTTGCCAAACCTACCGAGGAAGAGTATCGACACCACTATCTCTGGCGTTTCTGGCGACAACTGCCTCAGCACGGTAATATTGGTATTTTTGACCGCAGTTGGTATGGACGAGTTCTGGTAGAAAGGGTAGAAGGGTTTGCCAGCGAAGCCGAATGGCGAAGGGCTTATCAAGAAATTAATGAATTTGAAGCGATGCTTACCAGTGATGGCTATGTTTTAGTTAAGTTTTGGTTTCATATTAGTCCAGAAGAGCAATTTAATCGTTTCGAACAACGACGAGCCGATCCGTTTAAACAATATAAATTGACAGAAGAAGATTGGCGTAATCGAGAAAAATGGCCCTTTTATGAAGTGGCAATCAATCAAGCGATCGCTCTTACCAGCACTCCGACAGCACCGTGGACGGTAATAGCCGGCAACGACAAATATTATGCCCGCGTCAGCGTAATCGAGGCAGTTATTGCCGCCATCCAAGCTCAATTGAAAAGATCTGGCAATGGCTGACTGGGAGAGTTAAGCTGAAGTAAAAGAGTTTACCTTATCCTCACTTACCCAAATTCAGCATAAAGAATCTAGAATTTGTAATGAAATTAAACTTTTATTAATCGCCAATTTTTAGTTCTATGAAACAAAAAAATAGATACGATTACGACCGCTATACTCCTCCCAGTCCCAAATCGCCTTCATCAACTCAATCTATGAAAAATTGGTTACAGCCAGCGACCCTCGCGATTGTAGCCAGCATCTTTGTCTTGGGTATAGTCATAGGGATTACTTTAAACCTGACTACTACCTCTAATCCCACCAGAGTTGACTCTCGCTTAGAAATCGACCGTCAAGCACCAAATCCCGAACTATGTCAGCAGTTTGGAACCAGTGCGATCGTTACTGACATGCGGGTCTTTCTTAGTCTCAATCCTTTTACTGTCTTCGTTACCCAACCAGTCATGCAACCAGGTTGCGTGCTCCGTCAAACTAACTGGTCTATACTGGAACAGCAAAAACTGGTGACACAAGAACAAGTAAGAGACTGTAAGAGAAGAATGAATACTTTTGGCTTTACTGGTTCTTTAGAGAATTCGCCCAAGATTAACTGTATTTATCAAAATGATGCAGCCGGAAATCTCTTTTTGAACAAGCCGGGAACTTCTGACTTACCCGCAGAGTCGGGCAATTTTTAATCGAGTAGGCGATAAACTCTAAAAACTCTAGCAAAACCCAGTCAAGCAGAATCAATTAGTAGGAGTGAACGGTCAAATGTGTGGAATCGTGGGTTATATAGGGACTCAAGCGGCTACGGAAATTTTGCTCTCTGGTTTAGAAAGACTCGAATATCGCGGTTATGATTCTGCTGGAGTAGCAACTGTTTTAGAGGGAGAACTGCATTGCGTTAGAGCCAAGGGCAAATTATACAATCTACGAGAAAAGATCCAAAGAGATGTAAATCCGTCCCAAATTGGCATCGGACATACTCGTTGGGCAACCCACGGAAAGCCAGAGGAACATAATGCTCATCCCCATCTGGATATGGCGCGACAGGTGGCAGTAGTTCAAAATGGGATTGTCGAAAATTATCAGGAAATACGAGAAGAACTGATTGGCAAAGGACATCAATTTAGTTCTGAGACAGATACAGAAGTAATTCCCCATCTTATTGCCGAGTGTTTGGCTAATTCTGCTACTTCTTTGTTAGAAGGAGTGCAGCAAGCAATTGCACGTTTGGAGGGAGCCTTTGCGATCGCTGTTATTAGTGCCGATCATCCTAACGAACTCGTAGTTGCGCGACAGCAAGCACCCCTAATTCTGGGGTTCGGACAAGGAGAATTTTTCTGTGCCTCGGACATTACTGCCGTTATTCCTCATACCCATACCATACTCAGCCTAGAAAATGGCGAAATGGCGAGACTGACACCCCTGGGAGTGGAAATATATAGTTTTGCAGGGGAGCGCTTACTCAAATTCCCTCGCACTTTAGACTGGAATCCTACTCAGGTAGAAAAACAAGGATTCCGCCACTACATGCTCAAAGAAATTTACGAGCAACCAGATGTAGTCAGGACGTGTTTGGAAAGCTACCTCAATCCTAATTGGCACGCTCAAGAAAATCCCGATTTCAGCCCAATTACTCTGAGTTTAGCTCCCCGACTCTACGAAAACCTAGAATACGTTCAAATTCTTGCTTGCGGTACGAGTTGGCACGCTAGCTTAATCGGTAAATATCTCTTAGAACAATTAGCAGGGATTCCTACTACTGTTGACTATGCTTCGGAGTTTCGTTACTCTCCCAGACCCATTATACCCAATACTCTAACTATTGGCGTTACTCAATCGGGAGAAACCGCCGATACTCTAGCCGCCCTAGAAATGGAGAGAGAACGACGAGCCAGTCTAGAGCCTAAATTACAGGCAAGATTATTGGGAATTACCAATCGTCCCGAAAGTACCCTGGCGCAAATAGTAGATCAGATTATTAATACTCAAGCGGGAATTGAAATTGGGGTTGCAGCGACCAAAACTTTTCTTGCCCAAGCAATAGGTTTTTACTTTTTAGCTCTGGATTTGGCTTATCGACGCAAAACTTTATCCAATGAGAGAATTGAGAATATTATTGACGGCTTGCGCCACATACCCGCTCAAATTGAGAAAATTTTAGAAACTCAAGAAAGTTATATTGAAGAACTAGCTCACGAATTTACCGAAACTCAAGATTTTATCTTTGTTGGACGCGGGATTAATTTCCCCATTGCTCTGGAAGGAGCCTTAAAACTTAAAGAAATCAGCTACATTCATGCAGAAGGATATCCTGCTGGTGAAATGAAACACGGTCCGATCGCATTGTTAGATAGTAAAGTGCCCGTAGTAGCGATCGCCATGCCTGGTAGTGTTTACGATAAAGTTCTTTCTAATGCCCAAGAAGCCAAAGCCAGAGACGCTCGGTTAATTGGCGTAACTTCAGCGATGAATGCTCAAGAAGCTACTTCGACTTTTGATGATTTGCTCACGGTGCCTGAAATCGAAGAGTTAATTTCACCAATTTTGGCAGTTGTACCTTTGCAGCTATTGGCTTATCACATTGCAGCGATTAAGGGGTTAGATGTAGACCAACCAAGGAATTTAGCGAAAAGTGTTACTGTGGAGTAGTAAATAAAAGTTTTTTCGCATTTTGCATCTAAATTTTAGTATTTCACTCAAAAATACTATCTTATAGTACATCATACCCAATTAAATGGAAAAATAATTGGGTATGGCGATCGCTATTGGTAAAATTATTGTACGTGTATTAAGGGTTTGTGTCAAAAAAGACAGAAAGCTCAAATGATTATTTAGTCCACCTGATAAGTTTGAGACGTTGCGCCAAGAGTTTGGAGAGGAAACAGAGGTAATTGAAGATAGTGCGGAATTTTGTTGGAAACTTGGGGCAGCTTTGGAAACTATGGAGATTAATTCTCAACCTGGTAATCCTTACCAGATTTCTCAGAGTTCTCATGCTGTTTTGAGTTTGGGATATAGTGGCGAGCAAGGACATCCAGCTAATAGAGTATATGGGCGTGTGGTTGAGTTTTTGCAGGAACAGCTTGCCAATTATCCAAAATAATTAGGTAAGAAGTCATTAATGCAACCCAACTCTAAGATTCCTGCAAATAGGCGATCGCCAAAATCTAAACAAGGAAAAAATTCTAAGAGAGCATTTAACTTGAGATTGATATGCTGTTAAAGTTAGAGCCACAATTACAAGCACGTTTAGGCATCTCATTAAAGGAAATCGCTCAATTTTGCCAGCGATGGAACATTATCGAACTAGCTTTATTTGGCTCAGTTTTAAGCGACCAGTTTCACGCCGACAGCGATATCGATCTCCTGATTCGCTTTGAGTCAAACGCCCGTCAAGGGTTATTAACTCTAGCCAAAATTAAACATGAATTAGAAGCAAGTATAGGGCGTGAAGTAGATATTGTCCTCAAAGAATCGGTAGAAAATAGTGAAAACTGGATTCGTCGTAATGAAATTTTGAAGAAAGCTCAGGTAATTTATGAGCAGAGATAAGGCATCACTTCTAGACATGGTTAACGCAGCCAAGCGAGTAATCAAATTTACCGAAGGACTTGATAAATCTGCCTTAGCAACTAATGAGGAAAAACAATCTGCAATTCTCTATCAGGTTGTCGTAATTGGAGAAGCAACCAAGCGGTTGTCATTAGAATTTCGCACACAACATCCTGAAATTCCCTGGAAAGATATTGCAGGAATGCGAGATATTCTTGCCCATCAATACGATCGCATTAATCTCAATACGCTTTGGGATGTAGTTCAAACTGATATTCCAGAACTTTTAGCACTGCTTGAGCCACTCTTGCCAGATTCGAGTCTTGAGGTGAATAATGAGTGATTTTTCTGCTAAACTGTATCAGCGATCGCATCACGAATACGATCTATCCTTAGCAGCAGTTTATGCAGCTATGACATACTATTATGACCATAAAGAAGAAATTGACCGTCATACAGCAGAATCTAGAGCTCGGGTCGAACAAAAATTTTCAGAGCGACATCAAGCATCATTGGTTTTCTTCAACCTTTAATTAGTTTCGTTTTGAATTAGAGTGGCAACACCTCAAAAAAGATGAACTGGCCTCAAAAACTTTTGAGGATGAGTTAGACCTTGCCTATGCTGTGATTGATGGAATTCAAATCAGAGGAGAAAGGGGAAACTATAGTACCCAACGTGTAAGATTTAACTCTAATTCTTCTGCTTAATTTTTTGTTATATAGTTATAAATTTTCTCCCCTTACTTAAGTACTTTGTCGCAAGTCGAGAAATTCCTGGGCAATTTGCTTTCCTTTTATTTTTAAATTTTCCACAGTTTCTCGGTCAAATCGACCCTGACTGACCTAAAATGACAAAAAAATGTTACGAAGCGTTCAAAAGAGAATGATTTTTTTTCCTCAATAGAGGACGCACCTTGGCGTTTTGACTTATCTAGAGTATCTGCGATCGCTATCAATAACTGGCTAATTTGAGTCGCATCCATTAACTCAAGTTGAAGATTATCCAGCCAAGAAGACCCATTCACCATTAATTCAGGATTTTGATCTGCTAACAAGTTATCAGGATAAGAGAACAAGCGATCGCTTTTGTTAATCCAAACATTATTTCTTATAAACCCAAGCATTTTCAATTAATATCGAGCACCCGCAGAGCGAAAAAAAGCCGCCATATTCCCAAGCGGTTGCTCTTTAAGGTGGAGAAGTTGGAGGCGGAGAAAGTATCAGTGAGGAAGATTTTATATGAAATAGAAAAAAGAATGCTACAAATAGTTAAAGAATAGTTAGCACTAAAAAAATGTCAGGAGTAGTCCGCATAGAAATAGCCGAATCAGAATCAAGCCTGAAAAAACTCTTAAAACAG
>JADEWQ010000064.1 GCA_015207585.1 Pleurocapsales cyanobacterium LEGE 06147
TGCCATGACGCAAGAGCGCGAGCGCACTTTAATCTGTTTCCTTTTTTAGTTTAAAATGCCCTTGATGCTTCTATTTCTATATACTTGACAATTTGTACATTTTCTTAACTTGTCACCAATGGGCAATACCCTTTTCAGGGTTTGGTTTCTAGCCAACGAATCGCACTCCTGCTCGAAACCCATAGTCGATAGTTAGCCAAACTCTTCAATTTCCTAAAGAAGGAGATACTAAGATGAAAAAGATTTTATCCTTAAGTCTGAGCGCACTGACAGCATTAACGTCTGTTTCTGCCTTTTCTTTATCTGCTAAAGCCTTGGATTTGGGAGACTTTCTCCTGGGGGCGGGAACGGCAGCCGGAGCTAGCATTATAATTAATAACAACAGGCGAGCCGAAGCAGAACGCCACAGTCCTGTCTCTGCGCAGGAAGAATATTATCGAGGAATTCAAGACGGTACAAACGGAGCTAAATACGACAATCCTCGCGATTCTGCCGACTACGACCGAGGATACGCGGAAGGACTTCGCAGAAGAGAGGGAAACTAGGATTTCACCACGTTAATTGTGAGCTTGTTGAAATTGAAATGGAAACGCGGAAAAAGGCAAATGTTCTTTTTTAAACTGCTAACAACTGCTGCTGAATCTTGATTCCTCTACTTTTCATTGCTTTTTCAAACAAATCCGTAGGTAAAGCTTGTTCTACTGGGTAAATACCTGGTTTAGGTAACTTTCCTTCCAATAAAAATTGGGCTATGCTACCAGTACCAGCTCCAGCAGCAACTGCTGTATTATCGTGTACCATTGTCAAGCAGTATTTTACACTTTTACCCTCTTTGCTTCCGGTAATTTCTGCGCGCATAGCAACGCCAATGCCGCTAACTTTATCTGTTACTGAAGTCATCAAATAGCTTACACGGGAGAAAAACTCTATGCCTTGAGAGCTTTCAATCCAAGCAGAGGGAAAAACGTGAGCAGTAATCCAAGTTAGATGATTATAAAGATCGGGTATTGAACCAAATTTGGTGATTACAGTTTGAACGGGAAAAGAATCAGCAAAGGTATAGGTTTCTGGCATGTCAAACCAATATACGCCCGTTTTACCATAAGGTTTGGGAAATTCAATTACTTCTCGCTCGCTATAGGGTAAAACTTTTTGCCACTTGCCATCGATCCAGGCATCAAAATCAGTGCGCAAACCAAGAAAGGTTGTTCGCATCACCGTCAAACCAGCTCCACCAGAACCAGCGACGACATAGCTTAAATGAATTTTTTCTGGGTTATCTAATTGTTCGACTCCTTGTTTGACCATACTGTTAGAAATGCCAGGAAAAATACCTGTATTGAGTATGGCTGTCACTCCAGCTTCGATTGCTTTATCGCGATATTTAATTACTCGTTCGTAAAAAGAACGATGATCGCTCACATCGAGATAATTAACTCCTTCCTCTATACAGGTTTTTAAAACGCGACCATCCCGATAATGAAAGGGACCCGCACAGTGAACTACTAGATCGCAAGAAGCGATCGCCCGTCTCAAACCCTCGAAATCGTCTAAATCTAGAGTGAGAAAATGTAGAGGATTTACTACTTGTTTTGGTTGTCTGGAGGTAACAATTACTTTTGCCTCTGTGTGGTTGACAATATCTTGAGCTACACTACTACCTATTCGTCCGCAACCGCCAATAACCAACACTTTCTTGCTCATGATCGTCAAATCAATTTTTTTTTAATAATTCAGCTGCTTTGATTAAATAGCTATCGCTCGACCAGAATTTACTAGCTTAAAAATTTTTAAGCATTTCTTTCTTTGGTCTAATTGTTTGACTATTTTCCAGATAAATAAAAAAAGGCTGTATTATCTGTTATCGAACCTGATGTCTTTAAATTTTAGTTACCGCAGAAATAATTACTATCGTGTCAAATCTCGCCCAAGAACCAAAAAATTCTTTCCCTTGCTCTTATCTACTTTAGCAGTCGGCTTGTGGTTAGGTTACAAACAACTTGAGAGTTATTGGATACAACCAGAAGCATTGTTTGTCTTAGGAGGACACGAGGAACGAGAAAGATTTGCAGCTAAACTGGCGCAAAAACATCCCAACTTACCTATTTGGGTTTCTTCCGGCAGTCCTCAAGATTACGCAGAAAAAATTTTTGCAAAGGCGGGAATTAAGAGCGATCGCCTGCACCTAGATTATCGCGCTAGGGATACGATAACTAATTTTACTACTATTGTAGATGAATTAAAAGCTAGGGGCATAAATAGTGTTTATTTAGTCACTTCCGAAAATCATATGTTGCGCGCTCGTTTAATCGGACAAATTGTTTTTGGTAGTCGCGGTATCGTTTTCAAGTCCATCTCTGTCCCTTCAGATTCTCCTCCCGAACCCTTGGAAAAATGTTTGCGAGATGGTGCCAGAGCAATTTTTTGGCTAGTAACCGGTCATACGGGTGCAACCCTGATGCATTTTCGGGACGATCCTTAATAGCACTCGTTTAGTTTGCCGTGAACTAAAGTTCCGGCTCAAAGCTTAAACCCATTGAAATGGGTTAGATCGACCAAATTGCGAGTCCAAGATACTCCGCTGCCGACCCAGCTCGAATCAAATTCGAGCCAGCAAGCGGTGGCAGGGTCGCTCTTGCCTGCCACTGCCTTCGGTGGCAGTGCATTCTGCACCGTCTCACGGACGGAGTTTACAACAGTCACCAGTGAAAGAAAAACTGGTGACTGACGGGGCGCGTTGTTCTAGGTTGACTGGACACAGCCCCTCGCCTGCTTGGACTTCGTCAGTTTTAACTGACTTAAGTCTTGAGGGGAGAAAATCGATCTCCTAGGGGCTATGGGTAAGTCCTATAAATTTAATTAATCATTAATTGCTGAATAAATAGCTGAATAATCATCATCGGCAAAACCCAAATCGATCGCCTTTTGTACGATTTGACGCATTCCTTCTAGACTGTTAAGATTTAGTCCGAGTTCTCGTGCTTGTTCTAGAAATAAATCTGTATCTTTGAGGAGGTGTTTGGTGGGAAAGTTGGGGTTGGCGTAGTTGCGATCGCTCATGCGGGATAATTTTTTATCGAAGGTAGGTGCATAAAGAGCACTTTGACGCAAAATCTGCATAAACTGTTCTACGTCAACTCCATAACGCTCAATAAAACCCAAACTCAGACCAAAAGCACCGGTCAAACTGACAATGAGTTGATTGAGAGCTAATTTTGTAGCCGCAGCCGTACCTACCGGACCGATATGTATCGGTTCGGGACTAAAGTGTTTTAATAAGTTAAACCAGCGATTAAATTGCTCCTCCGTACTGCCTACCATTACAATCAATTCCCTGGTTTGCACTTGAGGAATACTACCCAGTACTGGTGCTTCTAAATATTCGCCTCCAGCAGCGACGATCGCATCGTGAAGCCGTTGGCTTTCTGTCGGCGCGATCGTTCCCATTTGAATAAAGGTACGATCGCTCAAGTAAGGACGGGATGCATCAGAAAACAAAACTTCTTCGCTCGCCGCACTGTCGGCAAGCATTAAGATAAAACAATCAGCCGCTTTTATAGCTACTTCTGGCGAATTAGTTACTATTGCTCCTTTCTCTTGGAGTAATTGCAGTTTGGCAGCAGTACGATTGTAGGCAATCAGTGGGACATTCTGTTCTATCAGACGCAATCCCATTGGTTGACCCATTAAACCAGTTCCTAATAATCCAATCTTCACAGTCTGACTCTCGCAGTAAATGCTGTCCCAATTATGTTACCGCGATCGCTCTAATTAAAATTTTCTACTAACCAATGATTTACACCAAGAACAAACGGCAAGACTATTACTACCAGCTTTAGTAACCATGGTGCACAAACTAGAGTGATAAAGCCAAACAAGACAGCAGTAAACTTCATTGCCACCTTAAAAACATCATCTTCAATTATGTAGCTAAGGCAAATTGCCCCTATCGTAATCAGCAAACTAATTAGAGAAAGCACTAGCATCGCTTTCACTCCCTAGAGATAGATGCGGTGCGTTCCTTCGGTTAATTAAACCTACTTCCGTCTCTCCACGGTCTTTGTTTTGGAGGCTGTGGTGAGATGAACGATTGACATAAGACACGAGTCCTGCGATTCGACAACAGGGACGTGCCTTCACGAAATCCAAACAGGCTAAGCCCTTGAAAGGCAGAGGACGTTGGACTCATTCAATATTAAGATATTATAACTCAGTACGCCAGTGTTAACTGTTATTTAAAATTTGCTAAGGGATTGCTAGGTAGATCTTCCTTCGTACGAATTCTGAGGAAGGTGAACTTTTTGTATTTAATTTATTCGAGTAAAGGACTTGAATTCAGCTAAGAGAAATTTGAGAGGTCAGAAGTCAGGGGGCGGGAGTAGAGTAATTAAATTGCTGACCGCGGGGCTGGGTGGTGCCGACCTCATACCTCTGACCTCCTTCTGACAAGTCTATTCTAAGTCTCAGATTTCATCGCTGCAGCAGTTTTCGTACGGTCTAATTTGAAAACAAGTACGCCCAGGGGTGGTAAACAAAGATCGAGAGAATGGGGAAAATTATGGAAAGACCATTCATCCGTCCACTTACCCCCTAAGTTTCCCATATTGCTACCGCCATACTGACGAGCATCGCTGTTAAATATTTCAGTGTAAAATCCTGCTTCCGGTACGCCGATCCGATAATGACTGTGCGGTTGAGGGGTAAAGTTACATACCACCACCAGAAAATCATGAGGATCTTTGCTACGACGAATAAAAGAGACTACACTATGGCGATTATCGCTACAATCAATCCACTGAAAACCTTCCTCTTCAAAATCTTGAGTATAGAGAGCCGATTCATTCCGATAAAGCTTATTGAGATCGACAAATAACTGCTTGAGCTTTTGATGAGGCTCATACTGGAGTAAATACCATTCGAGATCTCCCCACACATTCCACTCACTCCACTGTCCAAATTCCATGCTCATAAACATGGTCTTTTTACCTGGGTGAGTAAACATATAGGTAAACAAACAGCGAACGTTAGCAAATTTTTGCCATTCGTCTCCTGGCATCTTACCTATGATATTACTCTTGCCGTGAACCACTTCATCGTGGGAAAGAGCCAGCATATAATTCTCGCTGTGATGATACCACATGCTGAAGGTAATGTTATTTTGATGAAACTGGCGGAACCAGGGATCCATGCTGAAGTAATCCAGCATGTCGTGCATCCAACCCATATTCCATTTCAGGTTAAAGCCCAATCCTCCTACATAAGTTGGCCAAGATACCATCGGCCAAGCGGTTGACTCTTCAGCGATCGAAAGAACCCCCGGAAAATAGCTAAAGATCAGATGATTTGCCTGACGCAAAAAGTCTGCAGCTTCTAAATTTTCTCTACCACCATATTCGTTAGTCACCCATTCTCCTGGCTTGCGGCAATAATCAAGGTAGAGCATGGAGGCTACTGCATCCACCCGAATGCCATCAATATGGAACTTGTCAAACCAGAATAAGGCATTGGCAACCAAAAAGTTGCGCACTTCATTGCGGCTGTAATTAAAAACTAAAGTACCCCATTCTTTGTGTTCCCCTTTGCGAGGATCTGCGTGTTCGTACAGGTGAGTGCCATCGAAAAACGCCAAACCGTGACCATCTTTGGGAAAATGACCGGGAACCCAATCTACAATCATTCCAATACCGTTTTGGTGGCATTGGTCTACAAAATACATAAAATCTTCGGGATTACCATAGCGCGAAGTTGGCGCAAAATAACCCGTCACCTGATAACCCCAGGAGCCATCAAAGGGATGCTCGGCAATGGGTAATAGCTCGATGTGAGTATAGCCTAATTCTTTAATATAAGGAATTAATTTTTCTGCCAGTTCGTAATAGCTCAAAAAACGAGCTTCTGGCTTCCATTCCGAGACTTGAATCGGTTCTGATTCTCCTGAAAGCAAGCGGGTTTTTTCTTGAGAGGAAGCGTGCAACCAAGAACCAAGATGAAGTTCGTAAACGGAAATAGGCTGAGTTAGCGGATCGGTGTGACGACGATTCTCCATCCATTTATCGTCATGCCATTTATAGGTATCTAGATTGGCAACCACAGAAGCAGTTTTTGGTCTTACTTCTTGTTGAAATCCGTAGGGATCGGATTTTTCGTAGATATGCCCCTCCCAGTTTTTGATTTCGTATTTGTATCTGGTGCCCGCTCCAAGTTCGGGAATAAATAATTCCCAAACCCCATTATCCCGTTTACGCATTTGGTGTTCTCTACCATCCCAGTGATTAAAATCACCGATTAGAGAAATATTGCGAGCATTGGGAGCCCAGACAGCAAAGTATACTCCTTCAACCCCATCAATTTTGGTCGGGTGTGCACCTAATTTTTCATAGATACGATGATGATTTCCTTCAGCAAAGAGGTGAATATCAAAATCAGTTAGTTTGGGAGAACGAAAAGCATAAGGATCGTAGATAACTCGTTCCCGTTCTCCTTCTTTAAGACGCAGTTGATAGTTTACCAGTTCTGGGGTTTCAATGGTACAGACAAAGAAATGGGGATGATGCAAAGGTTGCATGGGGTATTGAGTCCGCTCTGCTGGACAAATTACCCAAGCAGCTTCAGCTTTAGGAAGATAGGCGCGGACTACCCAACTTTTTACTTTGCCATTTTGTTCTAGAGGATGACAGCCAAGAATTTCAAAAGGGTCATGATGGAGATTGTTAACAATCTGATAGACTTGTTCGGGAGCAAGAATTGAAGACATTAAACTACTAATACCAATTTATGTTTAAAGCAGATAGATGGTAGTTGACTTACTTTTTTTAATATTTTGATACATTTTTAACTATTTTTTACGTTTTTGTTCTAATAAATCTCTTAAAAGGGAGTTATTGTTTTAAAAAATTTGCGTATTTCTAGTAAAAAGATGAGCTGTCGTATTTCGGAATTTAATTGTTGGGGATAGGGGCTTTCAGCTAATTGAGCTTGTAATTGAGCATATTCAGCAGCAGTCAAAGGTTTGCCATTGATAGGCGATCGCGCCTCCAAGATTATTTCCGTTCTCAATATTTCTTCTGGAATGTCTTCTGGCGGCGGCAAAGCCAAACTAGATTGTGAAAATAACACTATTAAAAGAGTAAGGCTTAAGAGCGGATTTTTCATAACATTTCTGACTTTTTCTGAAAAAATAGAGACTGCCGAACAAGTAAAAATTTTTTATGGCAAACAAACAAGCAACGGCACCATCATGATAGCGTTATGGCAGAGTGAGTTAAGCCGAGTCTATTAGCCATGCAAAATACTGTCTCTAATATGCGCCTCTTAGAGTTAGAGAATAGGTGTCCAGACTTTGTCTCCATCCAATTAGAAGCTATTGCAGCTCAATCTAATGATAACGAGTCAAATAAGTTCGATCTCTATTGGAATATTAGCTTTAAGCCCCAGTGGCAGTCTTTGTTAGATGGACGGGTTAAATTGGGATTAAAAGGCGGAAAACTCAATCTTACCCTAGACAATGGCAAGTTTACACGGATAAATCGCCAACTTGCTAGGGAGTTGACTATAACCGCCGCTGAAACTACTAAAACTAATGTCAGTTGGCTTTTGGAGATCGAAGCAGGAAAAAGTGTTTTAACAGGTTCTTTCAGGGGGATCGAACTAGGAACGATTGAAGCGATCGCCCATCCCTGTAGTTTAGCGGTAACTTTTACTGTTGATTCTGCCGCTGTTTGTGTGAGCGATACCGAAGATTTATGGTCTCATAATATTAGTCCGAACAAGCATGCCGTCTTAGAAAGGAAATTAAGTTTATTTCTGTGGGAAAACCAGTTAACACCTTATCTTAGTTGGGCACAGTTAGCGTCTGGCGAATTGGAATCTTGGCAAAGTTTGGGAGAAAAAAACAGACAAACAATTTCTTATTCAAGATTATCCCAATTAAAAGATCTAACTCAACAAATTTATGCAGCCAAAACTAACGATCTGCTAGAGTTAACCAGGCTTGCAGGTCTTAATCCACTGACAGATTTTGCCGGAGGTAATTTACTGGGTGCTGACCTCAATAATACAAATCTTAGCGGAGCTAATCTTACCCGCGCTAATCTAAGGGGAGCCAATCTTACAGACGCAGATTTGAGTGAAGCCAATTTAAGTCATGCTAAACTTAGCGGTGCAGACTTGAGTGGTGCCTATTTAGACAATGCTGATTTGAGTCACGCCGATTTGCATCGGGCTAGTCTAGTTTTAGCCAATCTTAGCAATGTAAATCTTAGCAATGCCAATTTAGAAGAAGCAAACTTAAGTAATACTAATTTGAGTGGTATTAAAATAGCAGCAGCTAAGCTAGGTAATAATCCAGGTATTTCCGAACGGACAAAGCTCAGTCTCGAACAACAAGGAGCGATTTGGGACGATATTTCTCTCAAGGGCGATCGCTCTTTCTCCTAAAGGAAAATTTTGGAATCATAGTCGTTCCCAATAAAAACCGTAAGCCATAGCTCAAACTCTTCCTTCCCGTTCCCTGTTTGACACATTACGAAAAAATTAATTGGAATGACTATATAAAAAAAGAGGGGATTTCCCCTCTAATTTCTTTTTATTAGATCATTTAACAAAATAATCTAATAAAAAGAAAGTAGTAGATTTGCTTCGCTTTCTAAACTTTTGGTTCGACTCGTCCGTAGAAAATACCACGAATTTTTACTTCTTTAGGCTCATCAGCACCTAAGTCAGTATCAGAAGTTTGTTCGCTTTCAAAAACTCCGGCAATTTCCCCCGTAGCACCATCTACTTTGGTGACATTCAAGACAATTTTGCCTTTGTCAGAATCCGTTCTTTTGAGGTTAGCGCGGATATATTCTTCATCATCTGCTTGTGATGGAAGTGCTACAGCGTTGTCGTAGCCAGTAGCGGCACCGCGACCTTTAGGATCGAGGAATCCAGCTCCCCGATAAGAAGGAACGTTAAATTCTCCTTCGAAATCAATAGAAGCGTTAACGGACTTCAAACCTGGCCGAGTTGTGGCAACTAATTCTTTAATAGTGAATAGGAAAGGCACTTGCTCACCACCAGGTAACTGGACTGTAATTGCCTGGAAGTCGAAACCATCCTCTTCAATGAAAGTCAGGCTTCCATCTTCATTTACTTTAAGTTGCCCACTAACTTGGTCAAGTTTTACGTTGCCTGGTGTCACTACTTTACCAGGAACAAATTCTGCTTCTTTTCTTTTACTAGTGGGTTCTTCCTTGACAAAAAAGCTAGTTGGCTCTAAACAGAGATCTTTTATAACGTATGACGTATTAGGCTCTAGAGTAATAGAACCGCGAGCCCTTTCTGGCATCTGCGGGCAATAGTTTGCCAGACCAGTGCCGAGAACATCGTCATAGCTTCGTTGTTGAATCTTCTCGTAGGTTAATTGCTCTGTGGTGGCCGCCGTCGGACCTGCGCTACAAGCAGTTAATACACCTAAGCACAATGCCAAAAAAGCAGCAATGAATGCACGATACCTCATGGTCAACCTCATTTTGTCAATTTTAGATTTAAACATCGAGCGCGAATATAGGCAACAATAGGCTGTTAGACAAGCTTGGCTAGACTAATTGGTATCTACTGTACCAAATAGACATAACCCATAGTTCAATCAAAAAAATTCTTGTAGTTGATGTATTCTCTTAACTACAACCGAATTAAGGATAGGCTTATGATAGGGGAAAGTTTTTTAGCTATGCTCAAACAGTTACAGTAGATTGCTTATGAACTATGAACGAGATTTGCATGCAAAGAATTCAAGCCCTGAATTACAAAAAATTATTGCCGATCTGAGGACTTTAGCAGAGAAACATAAACAAGATAGTTTGTTTTTGCTATGTTTATTACGAAGTCTCGAGTCTATCCATCGAGAAATCCGCATTGAAATGTTTGAATCCTCTTTACCAGACACCCGTAACGATTTGTATCAATTAGTAAAAGATATAGAGGAAAAAGGCGGATGGCCTTATATAGAGAGGATGAAATTGCAAGATTTACTGAGAAATCTTCGAGCGAATCCAGATAATATGACCGAACCCAGTCAATATAACCCCTAATTAAACTCAATTAAAATTATTGATTTTTCGGTTCTCAAACCATAACTCAAAGGCTAATCTAAAAAAAAGTTATTTAAGTTATTAATATTTTGTTTTATGCCGTTTATTGTAAATCCGATTAAGTTTGGCACAGATGGCTGGCGCGGCGTAATTGCCGCAGACTTTACTTTTGAACGAGTAGCTATGCTTGCGCCTTTGGCGGCTGAGGTTCTAGCCGATCGTTATGGTAAAACAACAGCAAATCGTAAAATAATTGTTGGCTACGATCGCCGCTTTCTGGCAGAAAACTTCGCTAAGGTAGCAGCGGAAGCATTACAAGAAGCAGGGTTTGACGTTTTACTTTCTCAATCCTACGCTCCTACGCCGGCATTTAGTTGGGCAGCCAAAACAGAAAATGCTCTAGGGGCAATCGTGCTTACTGCCAGTCATAACCCAGCAGCTTATTTGGGATTGAAAGTAAAGGGAGCTTTTGGGGGTTCTGTATCTCCTGAAATTACCAAGCAAATAGAAGCTTTATTATCTCAACCGCAATCTACAGCTAAAGCAGCTGGTAAAATAGAATTATTCGACCCCTGGCCTAGTTATTGTCAGGGATTACAAGCAAAAGTCAATATTGCTGCCATTAAAGAGGCAATTACTACAGGAAAGCTCAAAGTTTATGCCGATGTAATGCACGGTGCGGCGGCAAGCGGCTTGAATCGTTTGTTGAATTGTTCTATTGAAGAACTTAACAGCGATCGCGATCCTCTGTTTGGCGATGGCGCACCCGAACCCTTACCCCGTTATCTATCGGATTTATTCCGTACAATTAAGGAGGCAGCCGAGCAATATCCAGAGAGCATCAGAGTAGGTTTAGTTTTCGATGGAGATAGCGATCGCATTGCCGCAGTAGATGGTCAAGGAAATTTCCTCAGTTCTCAAGTTTTGATTCCCATCCTGATCGAACACCTCGCTAAGAGAAAAGGATTTACAGGGGAAATAGTAAAAACTGTCAGCGGTTCGGATTTAATTCCTCGTCTAGCCAAATTGTACGACCTACCCGTATACCAAACTCCTATCGGTTATAAATATATTGCCGATCGCATGTTAGCTACAGAAGTAATGATCGGTGGAGAAGAATCGGGCGGTATCGGTTACGGCACCCATATTCCAGAAAGAGATGCTTTACTTTCTGCTTTGTATGTCCTAGAAGCAATAGTAGAATCGGGTCAAGATTTAAGGGATATCTACGCCCGATTGGAAGAAAAGACAGGTTTTAGTGCTACCTACGATCGCATCGATCTGCCCCTAGCTAGTATGGAGGTACGGGCTAAGTTATTAGAACGCTTGGAAAAGGAAGCACCTAAAGAAGTAGCTGGTAAGTCTGTCGTCGATTGTCTAACTGTCGATGGTTATAAATTTAGGTTAGAAGACGATAGTTGGTTACTCATTCGTTTTAGCGGTACGGAACCAGTTTTGCGTCTTTACTGCCAGGCACAAAACCCGGTAGAGGTACGAAAAACCTTAGAATGGGCTAGAGATTGGGCAAATTCTGTTTAATACAGTCACCAGTCATCAGTCACCAGGTTTTAGGTTAAATAATCATTCACTTACCACCTAATAACTGACAATTGGTGGCTGATTACCTCGGATAATTAGGTAACCAACCAATGAGAAAGTTAATTGTTGCTACGGGTAATCCCGGTAAGCTGCGAGAGATGCAGGAGTATCTAACGGGTTTGAACTGGAAATTACAGTTAAAGCCTGCGGAGATAGAGATAGAAGAAACAGGGGCTACTTTTATGGAGAATGCTTGCTTAAAAGCGTCCCAAGTAGCAAAAGCAGTTGGAGAATGGGCGATCGCCGATGATTCGGGGTTGGCTGTGGACGCGCTAGATGGCGCACCCGGTATTTATTCGGCGCGTTATGGCAAGACAGATAAAGAAAGGATTGAAAGATTGCTAAAAGAATTAGGGCAACAGAAAAATAGAAAGGCTAAGTTTATCTGTGCCGTGGCGATCGCTCGTCTGGATGGTTCCATTGCTTTACAGACTGAAGGAGTATGTCTCGGGGAAATTGTTGATTCCCCTCGCGGTGAGGGTGGATTTGGTTACGATCCAATTTTTTATGTCCCCCAAATGCAGCAAACTTTTGCCGAAATGTCACCGCAAGTGAAGGGTGAGGTGAGTCATCGAGGGAAGGCTTTTGAGCAATTGTTGCCTCGGTTGCAAGAAATTTGATTTTTTCTCTCGCCAAGGCGCAAAGGGCGCAAAATTTTTCTTGGCGTACTTTGCGCCTTGGCGTGAGGCTAATTTCTAGCTAAGGTCGTTGGGAGAGTGTCAAACTAGTAATTGTACAGAACTAATTTCCTGGTTTTTTAGCAATAATTAATGAAACTCGACCCTAAAATCCCTCCTGGCAGACTGCAAGATAAATGGGATTATTACAAAGACCACTGCCAGCTAGTAAGTCCGGCAAATAAACGCAAATACAACATCCTCATTGTCGGTACGGGTTTGGCAGGGGCTTCGGCTGCCGCTACTCTAGCAGAATTGGGTTATAACGTTAAGAGTTTTTGTATCCAAGATTCTCCCCGTCGCGCCCACAGTATTGCCGCCCAAGGGGGAATTAATGCCGCTAAAAACTATCCGAATGATGGGGATACAGTTTGGCGTTTGTTCTACGACACGATCAAAGGCGGTGACTATCGTTCCCGCGAAGCTAATGTTTACCGTCTGGCACAGATTAGTAATAGTATTATCGACCAGTGCGTCGCCCAGGGCGTACCCTTTGCCAGAGAATATGGGGGGCTGCTTGCCAATCGTTCCTTTGGTGGGGCGCAGGTATCCCGTACTTTTTATGCTAGGGGACAAACGGGACAACAGTTACTGTTAGGGGCTTACAGTGCCATGTCCCGTCAAATTGAAGCAGGTAAAATCCAGATGTTTCCCCGTCGCGAAATGTTGGACTTGGTAGTAATTGACGGTAAAGCGAGGGGAATTGTCGTCCGTAACCTGATAACGGGAGACATCGAACGCTACGCCGGAGATGCAGTATTGCTATGTACGGGAGGCTATAGCAATGTTTTTTATCTTTCTACCAATGCCAAAAACTCCAATGTTACGGCGGCTTGGCGGTGTTATAAGCGAGGCGCTTTTTTTGCCAATCCCTGTTTTACCCAAATTCATCCTACCTGTATTCCCGTTTCTGGGGATTATCAATCGAAATTGACTCTTATGAGTGAGGGGTTGCGCAATGATGGACGAGTTTGGGTACCCAAGCAATCGGGGGATAAACGCCATCCCAACCAGATTCCTGAAGCAGAAAGAGATTATTACTTAGAAACCAGATATCCTAGCTTTGGCAATCTCGTTCCCCGCGATGTTGCCTCTCGCAACGCTAAACAAGTAACCGATGAGGGAAGAGGAGTAGGCGAAACGGGATTAGCTGTCTATCTAGATTTTCGAGATGCGATCGCGAAGTTAGGTAAAAAGGCGATCGCCGAACGTTACGATAATCTTTTCCAGATGTACGAACGCATCACTGCTGAAAATCCTTATGAAGTACCGATGCGCATCTATCCTGCCGTTCACTACACTATGGGCGGTTTGTGGGTAGATTACAATCTGATGAGTACGATTCCTGGGTTGCACGTACTCGGAGAAGCTAACTTTTCCGATCACGGTGCCAATCGTTTGGGGGCGAGTGCCTTAATGCAAGGTTTAGCCGATGGTTATTTTATAATTCCCTATACTCTCGGTAATTATTTGGCAACGACGGAATTAATTCCTATAGATATTAATAACCCTTCTTTTGCCGAAGCCGAAGCAACCGTCAAAACTAAAACCGAAAAGCTTCTCAGTATTGAGGGAGAGAAAACCGTGATGGAATTTCATCGCCAATTAGGGAAGCTTGTTTGGGATTATGTAGGGATGTCTCGCCATCGGGAAGGATTAGAATATGTTATTGGCGCGATCGCTTCCTTGCGCGAAGAATACTGGCAAAATGTGAAAGTTGCTGGTAGTAGCGATAATCTCAATAAAAACCTCGAATTTGCGGGTAGAGTTGCCGATTTTCTCGAATTAGGCGAACTAATGGCACGAGATGCCCTACAACGAGAAGAATCCTGTGGCGGTCATTTTCGAGAAGAATACCAAACTCCAGAAGGAGAAGCCCAGCGAGATGACGAACATTTTGCTTATGTAGCTGCCTGGCAGTATCGGGGAGACGAACAAATTCCCCTTATGCATGAGGAAGAGTTAAAGTTCGAGAACGTTAAGTTGACTCAACGTAGCTATAAGTAGTTAGCTGGCTTTTCATCAGTGCTGCATCATGGATGTATACTCATAGAAAATTCATGAATGATAGAAGTCAATATCTTCTGAAACTGGCAAAGTGCAACGTAAAAGTTGATATTGCCAACCTAAAGGTCAAAGCAAAGCTGTATGGAAAAGCGATCGTCATGGGAAAAATTGTTGTCCAAGAAAACGATATTCCAAGTACAAGTCTGGCAATGCGTTCGTTACCGCACATCGATTTTGCTGATGCGTTTAAATCCCAGCTTCCAGGAAATCAACCTCAGAATATAGATTCAGTTACGCGAGCAATCTTTTTGAAGATGCCTGAGTGGATAACAGGATTGTTGGAGTTACGCAACATAATTGTTCGTCCATTGGGCTTGAAAACAACGATCGATCCAAATCCACCCAGCGATCGAGATAAACTTAAGCCAGGGGTTACAGTTGGTGTATTCGAGGTGCTTGACCGCAGGCTAGATGAAATCATGCTAGGTGAGGATGATAAGCACCTGGATTATCGGGTTTCCGTTCAATTAGAGCGTCAGGGGAAAGCCTGCTGGGTCATTGTTTCAACTGTGGTGCAATTCAATAATTGGCTAGGTCGCGCTTATTTTGTTCCAGTCAAACCAGTGCATAAGATCATTATTCCAGCCATGATGAGATATGGCTTGGAGAATTAATAAGCAATTCGTCGTGCCAAGTATCATAATAGTGCTGTTCCGTTTAAGGATTGTAGCTGATTTCTACGATCGCTTCTCCTTGACGCAATTGTTCTAAGGCATCAGGTAGAATGACAGTCAGAAGTTGTCTCAAATTGCGATTTGTGAAGTACTTTAAAGAATCTGCATGTATAGTCTTAGTGAGGCATGGAAAACCTACAATTCTACCACAAGAGTGGATTAGCGGTCGTGAATTACCTCAATTTGCGAATCGATATCAAGCAGCAGGTATTCTTAGTAGTTCTCTACCCCCAGAAAATGTCAGGACACTTGCTCGATCGGCTAAGATGGTTTTCACTAGTGATATTTTTCGTGCCGTGCACTCTGCCCAAATCCTTGAGCCTACTGTTACCCCTGTAAGCAATTCCATCTTTCGGGAAATAGAGTTTTGGTTCGAGTTTCCAAGCAATCTTCGATTACCAGCCCAAATCTGGATTATTCTCGCTAGATTGCTCTGGGATTTTGGTTATTCCCATCACTCCCAATCTCAGGTTGATGCTAAAGAGCAGGCTAAAAAAGCGGCTGTATTCTTAGAGCAGCAATCCTGTGAGGCTGGCTCTGTAGTCTTAGTTGGTCACGGTATTACAAACCTGTTCATTGCTAGAGAGTTGAAAAAGCTAGGATGGCGTGGTCCTCGAATTCCTAATATGGCACACTGGGGTTGTACAATTTACAGTCTGTAAATAATCGGTTGGGCATTCAGTAGTAAGTTGGTTTGCAGAAGTCGTATGGGTTGTGAAGGAATTATGAAGAAAAAAGTTGCCCTTCTAGGAGAGTACACTCCAACGTTTCAACCCCACATCTCGACAGGTAAAGCTATTGAGCATTCATGCTCATTGTTGTCGGTCGATCTTGAAGGAGTTTGGGTTTCAACTGAAAATATTAGTGATTCACTCTTTGATGTTTATTCTGGAATTTGGGTTGCCCCTGGTAGTCCTTACAAAAATATGGACAAGACGCTCTGGGCAATTCGTTATGCTCGTGAGAATGGCATTCCTTGTATCGGTACATGTGGCGGCTTTCAGCACATCATCATTGAGTATACCCGCAACGTTCTAGGGTTTAAAGATGCCCAACACGCAGAGTACGATCCCTACGCCTCTGCACTTTTTATTTCTAAGCTTGACTGCTCACTGGTTGGGCGGGAAATGACCTTGAACTTTGTAGCGGAGTCGCACGTTGCAACCATTTATGGAGCGTTAACAGCGATCGAGCAATATTATTGCAATTTTGGGGTCAATCCTGAGTATATTCCACTTCTAAAGAATAGTTCTTTAAAGATTACAGGTTCGGATCGGGAGGGTGAAGTGCGAGTAATTGAGCTTTCCGCTCATCCATTCTTCATTGGGACATTGTTTGTGCCTCAAGCTCGTTCAACTGCTGAAATTCCCCATCCTTTGGTTACAGCATTTTTGAAGGTGATAGTTGAGAATAGCAGCCCCACCTAGATATCTTCAGTCAGTGTAAATAAACTTTGATAGGATTAATTCTACTTAATGGGTTGCCATTCCTTTCTGTAGTAGACTCGGAAGGGAAGCACGACAAAATCAAACATGAGCAAGAGAATCGCTACTGCTGTTATTTTCGGTGTAATTTTATTTTCGATCTTCTTGACTGGTTGTGGCGAACTCTTGGGGCGATCGCTCACTTCATTGTCGGTAGTTCCAGAAAATCCTGCCAATCAGCTAGTCTCCGTTGTGCCTGACGATGCAGAGGTAGAAAAAATAGCTAGCGAGTTTAAATTTACCGAAGGACCTTTGTGGCATCCCGATGGATTTCTGCTCTTCAGCGATATTCCCGCCGATACTATTTATCAATGGCAACCAAATCAGGAAGTAACGGTATTTCGTCGTCCTTCTGGTATGGCTAATGGCAACACTTTAGACCGACAAGGACGTTTGGTTACGGCAGAACATAGCAATCGTCGTGTATCGAGAACTGAAGCAGACGGTACAGTAGTCACTCTTGCCAGCCAATATCAGGGAAAGCGACTGAATAGTCCTAACGATCTCGTAGTTAAATCCGATGGCAGTATTTACTTTACCGATCCTCCCTATGGGATTAAACCAGAACAGGAGGAACTGGGTTTTTATGGAGTTTATCGTCTTAATTCAGAAGGGGAATTAACTCTGTTAGTAGATGACTTTATTCGTCCTAACGGCATTACTTTTTCTCCAGATGAAAGCAAATTATATATTAATGACTCCGAAGCAGGGCACATTCGCGTTTTTGACGTGCAAGCCGATGGCACGTTAAGCAACGGACGTATCTTTGCCAAACTGAAAGACCCCAATAAAGAAGGCGTACCCGATGGCATGAAAGTGGATATTGAGGGAAATGTTTATAGTACGGGACCGGGTGGAATTTCGGTTTTCTCTCCCGATGGGGAATTACTCGCTCTTATTAAAGTTTCAGAAGTACCGGCGAACCTAGCTTGGGGAGATAGGGATTATCAAACTCTCTACATTACAGCCAGAACAGGTCTTTATCGTATTCGCCTGTCTATTCCAGGATTTGTTAATTATTAACTGAGAGCGATGGCGAACACCTGGCATACTTGTGAGGAACTACTGGACAAGTCCCTCCAAAGTTACGCCAACAACTCGATAATCAGAATCTTGTCGCAGTTTCATTAGAGCAGCTTGCGCTCTTGGGTCATCAAAATGTCTTAAGACTCTTGCTGTTTGCGCTCGAATTGCGACTGCTTCGGAGGTGGCTAGGGAAAGAAGGATTGTCAACGCATCTACCTCTTGGGGAGTTCCCTGTAACTGTCCCAAAGTAGCGATCGCTGTTTCTCGAACGACAGGGTCATCTCCTTCAACTCCCCAACGGCACATCTGTAAAATAATTTCAGGACGATTGGTTCCTTCCATAGCAGCTAAAATACTTTGTCGCACAAGCCAGTGGGAGTCCCGTTCAAATAATTGCAATAGATGAGGAAAAGATCTCTGTCCGTATTTCGCCAAGGAATTAGCAGCTTCCGCTCTAACATTGGGATCGCTGTCGTATTTGATTAAGTCTAGTAATGCTTCAAAAGCTTCCTCTGTTCGCTTGCTTCCCAAACCCATAGCCACAAAGGAACGAATGATAAATTCTTGGTCACGCATCCGTCGTCTCAGTAAAGGGACGACCACGGAAGGGAGGTGGTACCTCAATTCAGTAATCGCTTTCATGCGGTCTTGAGGATTGGGACTATCGATGTAGGCTTCAATTTGATGTAGTTCCATGAAATTCTCAGAAAATTTAATTATCTTAATATTATGTTTACACAAATTTACAATACGTGAGATGAGAACTGAGCAGTCGGTTTGTCATTAGTCAATGGTGGGATAGACAAGAGCTGTCTTTGACAACGATAAAAGATCGTCTCAAATTTTCTTTTGAGATAGCTGATTACTATCATCAAGATCTCGATTGGAAAACAACCAGTGCCGACCCGATCGCAGATAAAAAGGGGAGATGGTGGTTGCACGTAGTTAAAGAAGGAGAAATCAATTAAAAGACATCTGAAAAAGATATCTGGCATACAGAAACGGTTTCGCACTGATTGCGATCGTGTTCTTTCTAAAAGACTGGTGCAATCGGTCAATAGGGAGTCACTCCTTCAGGTTGCTCGTAGTGCTTCAAGTTTTCCAAGATTTGATGCAGAGCGGAAATAGACAAAACAAACAATTAAAATCGACAAGATAAGTAAATTACCAATTATAGTTTGACAAATTAGTTCAAACGAAAAAATCTTTCTTAGGAAGTGTAAATATACAACAAGAACAAGGCAAACCTTTTCTCAATCGTCTACAGCAAAGACTAGCGATTAATCATGCCACAGCAAGACCCATCTATATCTCTATTGAGCTTAGAGCCTGCAATCGATCGCCGTCCTCTGACAGTGTCGCCCGATACCCCATTATTAGAGGTCATTACCATCATGGGCAAGGCACACAGCAGTTGCGTGCTTCCCGGTTTAGGTCTACCCCTAGATGCATTGCTAATTAGTCAAGCCCGCGGCAGCACGATTTTGGTGACTCAAGGGTCGCAGTTATTAGGTATCTTCACTCAAAAAGAAGCAGTAGAACTAATCGCCTCGGGTAGGAATTTAGATCTACTGACAATTGCCCAAGTCATGAGTCCACCAGTTATTGTCTTAACTGAATCTGAGGAGTCCGATATTTTTGAAGCACTGTCATTGCTGCGCCAATACCAAATCTCTCACCTCCCCGTCGTGGACGAGCGAGGACAACTGACTGGTTTGGTTACTTATAACAGTATTCACCAACCATTGCCTCTTGATGAATTATTAAAATCAAGGCAGTTAGCAGAAGTGATTTCTACTTCACTAATTTCTGCACCAGAAACCACTTCAATATTGGATTTAGCTAGGCTGATGGCTCAACATAAGGTGGATTTTGGTGTTCTTACCAAGGCTCCAGACCATTCCCTACCCATAGGAATAGTGGCACAACCCGATCTCATCGAGCTTTTTGCTCTAGAGTTAGACCTATCACAGATACAAGCTCGGACGGTCATGAGTACGCCATTGTTATATTTAGATGCCGATGAATCCGTTCTAGCTGCCTACTGGCAAATGCAGCAAGAAAAAGTGCAACAAGTTATTGTATCCGAGCCATCTGGAAGTTTATTAGGTATTGTTACCTTCTGTAGCTTCTTAACAACCCTTGAGTTAGAAGCAATGCGAAAGACGGTTGAGCAACTACAGCAATCCATCGAGCGGTTTGAGGCTCAAAAAAGACACCCCTCACCCAGCAGCTTTGTTACTCCCGAACTAGAGGTGCCAGAAACTCGAAGCGAATTATTAGAACAGCTCAAGTGCAGCCGCATTTTAACTGCCATGGCACTGCGCATTCGCGAATCCCTTAATTTAGATGAAATTCTCAAGACGGCAGTAGACGAAGTGCAGCAATTTCTTAAGACTGACCGGACTATCGTCTATTGTTTTAATTCGGACTTCAGTGGGAAAGTCGTAGTCGAATCCGTTGCTGAAGGCTTACGACCGGCTCTCAATAGCACGATTCAAGACACCTGCTTTGGCAAAAACTATGCTGAAGCCTACAAACAAGGACGAACCCAAGTTATAGAAGATATCTATACGGCTGGTTTAACCCAATGCCATATCGATATTCTCGTTTTCTACGATATCCGTGCCAGTCTTGTCGTTCCGATTCTTCAAGGAGAGCATCTATGGGGATTGTTGTGTGCTTATAACTGTTCTGGACCCCGGAGTTGGCGAGATTTTGAACTCGATCTGCTCAAACAATTGGCAACCCACATGGCGATCGCCATTCAGCAGTCCGAACTGTATCAGCAACTGGAGACCGAACTAGCCGAACGTAAACGTGCAGAGGAGCAGTTGAAATTATCCCTTAGAGAAAAAGAAATTTTACTCAAAGAAGTTCACCACCGTGTCAAAAATAATTTACAAATTATTTCCAGTTTGTTGAGGTTGCAATCTGACTACATTCAAGATAAACGGGCTTTGGCTTCCTTCAAAGATAGTCAGAATCGGATACGTTCCATGGCTCTAATCCACGAAAAGCTTTATCAATCAAAAGACCTGGTCAAAATCGACTTTGCCGAGTATCTTCGGGATCTGACTTCTAATTTGCTACATTCCTATGGAGCTAATGCACAAGAAATTACGTTAAATATTAATGTTAACGAGATCTGGTTCACCATAGATACGGCAATTTCTTGCGGTTTAATTATCAATGAACTCGTTTCTAACTCTCTCAAACACGCTTTTCCCCATGCTAGTTCCGAAAATAAAGTGGAAATTGATATTCGCCCCATCAGTGACAATAATTTTCGGCTAGTTGTCAGCGATAATGGAATAGGATTTCCCCAAGATATAGATTTCCAAAATACTGAATCTTTAGGGCTGCAGTTGGTCTGTACCTTTGTCGAACAGCTGGAAGGAACTATCGAACTAGAACTGACTGGCGGTACAACATTTATAATTACATTTGAGGAGCTAGGCGCGGCGGGAAGAATCAAAAAAAATGGTTAAGGCAAAAATTTTAGTCGTTGAAGACCAAAGAATTGTTGCTAAAGATATAGCCAAGAGATTAGAAAGTTTAGGTTATTCGGTAGTAGCTACTGTTTCTTCTGGAGAAGAAGCCATTGAAAAGGTTGCCGAAACAACTCCGGATTTAGTCTTAATGGATATTCGCTTGAAAGGTGAAATGGACGGAATAGAAGCCGCCGAAAAAATTCGTGATGATTTTGATATTCCCGTTATCTATTTAACGGCTTATGCCGATGAAAACACTTTACAACGCGCTAAAATCACCGAACCCTTTGGCTATATTGTTAAGCCTTTTGATGAAAAAGATTTACATACAGCAATTGAAATTGCCTTACGCAGGCGTTTGGCAGAAGCAGCCATTCGCGTGGCTTTAAAAAAAGAAAAAGAATTGAGCGAGCTGAAATCTCGCTTTTGGTCAATGGTTGCCCATGAATTTCGCGTTCCCATGACAACCATATTATCTTCAGCCCAATTACTCGAACATCATCAACACGAATTACCAGAAGAAAAAAGGCGGGAATTACTATTTTTAATCCAAAAAGCGATTAGATCTATGAACCAGCTATTAGATGATGTTTTAGATCTTAATAAAGTAGAAGTAGGTAGCTTAGAATTTAATCCCGAACCTTTAGATTTAGAAGAATTTTGTCAGCGAATAGTTGAAGAAATACAATTTAATGCTAGCTCAAAACATCGAATTATTTTTAATAAGCATAATGGATGTACTAATGCTTGTTTAGATCGAAAACTTTTGTGGCATATTCTTAGTAATTTGCTAGTAAATGCTATTAAATATTCGCCTCAAGGCGGTCATGTATATTTGGAACTTGCTTGTCCAGATAATCAAGCTATCTTTAAAGTTCAAGACAAGGGTATTGGTATTCCTCCAATGGCTCAAGAGCATTTATTTGAGCCATTTCGACGAGCTGAAAATGTTGGCAATATCCCCGGTACTGGACTCGGACTGACAATGGTCAAAAAGTGTTTGGATTTACATAATGGAAAAATTGATGTCCAAAGCACTGTTGGTGTAGGAACGACGGTTACGGTTACACTTCCTTTAAATAAAGGGGTTTCCGTTAATTCCAGTTGAACGCTATCTGAGATCGGCAACGATCGCGCCTCACTGTAACCCCTGTCAAACCGGTTTAGTTAAGGCAGCGAGGGTATTATCCAAAATTTCGATGCTATGAATTTAGATTATTGTTAATTATCCCTGTCCGGCTTGAGCAGCCAAAGCGATCGCCGTATTATATCAAATTTGTATAATTGCACATACTTAGGCTTTTCAATCACAATCTTTCTCCTCCTGCTTCCCCTGCTCTCCTCACCAAAAAGTATGGCTATTCAACTGGATTTGATTTTATAAAATCGTTGTGTTGAACTCTAAATTTGAACTCAAGCTAGGAGTAAAGCTTATGACTTGCTCATTGTTTTTAGCACATTAATATACTGGGCGATCGCATGATCTCTAAACCGTTGAGAGAGGAAGTTTACACTAAATCGTCGACCTATACGGAACTCCTTGTCTACATGGCGATAGCCTTGCCACCACCTCGGCAACTCCGGCACGATATCCATGCCATGAACAAACCGATAATTATCAGGAACCCTCCGATTAAACGATTCGCGAAATCCATCGTTCCCAACTTTTGGCGCACCAAAAGTGTAACCTTCTATAGACACTTGGTTAGAAAAATTGTACTGAATGTCGACAGCACACAAAGTTGCTAATGCTCCACCTAAGCTGTGTCCCGTTGTAGTAACGCTAGAAAGTTCGCGATTCCTGATATACTCGTGAATTCGCTCCCGCACCGAAAAATAAGCTCTAATAAATCCACGGTGCATTAATGCTCCGGAATCGCTTTTTTCTTCATAGGGATAGACTTTTTCCTGTTCGGCGACAATTTCTTCACGAATTACTTTTTGTTCAAATTCTGCTCTTTCCTGTTGAGTATCGAGGTTAGTTTCCCAGTCAAAGGATGATTCACTGCCACGAAATACGATGATAATTTCTGTACCGTCTCGCAAGATGGCACATTGGGTGTCGGTACTATCATCACTAATTAAAACGGGATCTTCTGTCAATCCGTTAAACTTAAGATCTTTGGAAAAATTTTGATAAATTTCTTGGCAGAAAATCGCATACTTTACTGCTTTGGAATAATCAACTGCCATAACAGCTCCTTCTCCGTCGGAGTCTTTTAATAAATTGGAATTATTGAAAAGTTAGGAAATTCCCCAGCAATTTACTGTTTTTATACAATTACCTGAATTGTATCGCCTGCTATGTGTGGCGTTTGATAAAAAATGTATCTAGATTATCTATAACTTGAAGATGTCTCGATCTCAAAATTTACTTAGTTTGAAAGATATTTTGGACCATTGTTTTATCTACACTCCCAGCAGCTTTATCTAACTCTGCAATTTCGTTTGAGTCCAAATACCATCCCAAAGCACCGATATTTTCTCTCGCCTGTTCTACAGTCTTTGCTCCGGGAATGGGAATGGTTCCTTTACAGATACACCAGTTGATTGCTACCTGGGACATGGTTTTATGTCGCGATCGCGCTACTTCTCGCAAACAGCTTAAGAGTGGTTGAATATTTGGTAATAATTGCCGAAAGAGTAGACCTCGAATACCTCTAGGCAAAGAGTCTTTCTCAGAGTATTTTCCGGTCAAAAGTCCCAAGGCTAAAGGACTGTAGGCAATCAATCTTATTCCCAGCTCATCACAAACATCTTTGACTCCTAGTTGAGTAACGGGATATGTAGACAGTAGGGAGTACTGAACTTGTAAAGTGCTAATAGGAACGCCGCGATCGGCAAACTTTTTATACACTTTTTTGAGCCGTTTCGGTCCATAATTCGACAAACCTACTCCCTTTACCAATCTTTGCTCGTAAAGGTCGGCAAGACCATCCAAAAGTGCCCATTCCTGCCAGGGAGCATAGTTAGCCGTAGACCAGTGCATCTGTACCAAATCTACGTTTTTTCCCAGACGTTTGGCAGAACATTGACAAGCTCTTACCATTGATTTGCGTGTCAATCTCCAGGGATAGACAGCAAGCTTAGTAGCGATGCAAATATTTTCTTTGTTCGAACCAGAATATTCCCTGAAAAATCTTCCCAAAAGTTTCTCGCTGCGTCCATTCAATCGCCCAGTTCCATAGGAATCCCCCGTATCGAATAAGGTTACGCCGTTGCTCACACAAAGGTCAAAAACGGCTTGCAGTTGCTTATCCATACTTTCGTCGTATCCCCAGAGCAATCGGTTGCCCCATGCCCAAGTTCCGCAGCCCATATTTGGAAGGGTGATGTGGCTAGTTTGCATCTTTACTAAGTATATTTCCTACACTAAAACTACCTACGCTATAGTCTAATTACATCATTTCTCTGACTACAACACGCTAATGCTCGATTCTAAACAACTTTACGAACAAGATTTTTATTTGTGGATTACAACCACAATTCAAAAAATACGTAATCGCGATTTTGATTCGGTTGAGTGGGAAAATGTATTAGAGGAATTAGAAGATTTGAGGAATGAAAGAAAGAACGAACTAGAAAGTCGTTTAATGATTTTGTTCGAGCATTTGCTTAAACTCGCTTACTGGCATGAAGAGATAGCCTACAATGAGCGCGGATGGAAAGGAACGATTCGCGAGCAAAGAAAGCGGCTAAATCGGCTATTAAAAAAAAATCCGAGTTTAAAACCCTATTTAATTGAAGTATTCGATGAAATGTATTTGGATGCTAGAGATATAACCATCGATAAAACAGGATTGCCGCCTGATACCTTTCCCATTAAACCTATCGTGACAGTAGAACAAGCTCTAGATGAAGCTTATCTCCCTGTATCATTCCCGCATCTGTAGCAAAAACCTGAAAATTCCCTTTTCCCCTAATCTTAATAATTTCTTCGATCGATCGAATAAAAGAATAAATTTACAACCTAAAGAAATGAAATAGAGATTAATAATTAACTTTATGGCAATCACCGCTATCACGGAAGCGATTAAAACCTTAACAGAAGCAGAACAACGATTTAAGCTTGCTCGTACAGAAGAAGAAGTATTTTTTACAGAATGGCGTATCGATTTACCGACGTTAACAGAAATAGATAAAACCCAACTAAATCAACTAAGACAACGGTATCTTTATCAACGAGCCGAAAATCAATTGTTAGAAGCAACCGTTATGCTTTTATTCGCTTCTCCGCTTTTAACCATTGCGGGTTTGTTCGATCCTCCCTTTAAAGTTCGTTCAGAGGAATCTATACAGCTTATCTTCAATGACGGGGAAGAAGTGTTACAGGGAAGAATAGATGTATTAGTGTTGCAAAATCAGCTTTGGGTGGTGGTCTTAGAATCAAAAAAAACGGCCCTGTCAGTATGGACTGCCTTACCTCAAACCCTTGCTTATTTGACAGCAAATCCACAACCTAAATTGCCTAGCTTTGGAATGATGACCAATGGAGATGAGATTATTTTTGTTAAATTAACTCAAGGAGAACAGGTAAAATATGATGTTTCTAGGGTATTTTCGCCCTTTATTTCTAATCAAGAACTTTATCAGGTTGTCCAAATTTTGCGCTCTATTGGTCATACCATTAGACTTCTTGCAGAAGTCAGGGAATAGGGAATAGATATAAGTCATAAAGCTTTACTTAATAAATCTAATTTTTCTATCTCTTTACTAAAAGGAATTCAACTAACTTCCCAACAAATTGTTCGGCAAGCAGGACTTCTCGATTAAGCTAAAAATTATAGAAATTATTTGCAAAATTATAAGGGTAAACTTCATTGGTTCAACAACCAAAACTACAAGAAACTTCATCGGTGGGATCGCTCCAGCGCGTGCTGGGAAGTTTAAGTTCGTATCGTTGGATTGCGTTGGGAGCGTTAGTTAGTTCGTTGCTGTTAACGGCTGCCTACGCTGTCACTCCGCAACTGTTTCGGTGGGGAATCGACGAAGGCATTATTCAACAAAACTTACAAATCGTGCTTTATAGTGCGGGTGCAATGGTGATTGCGGCGATCGCGCGCGGTTTGTTTAATTTTGGGCAAAGTTTCTGGGCAGAAGCCGCGTCTCAGGGTGTTGCCTACGACCTTAGAAATAAGATTTTTAGCAAGATTCAACATCTCAGCTTTAGCTACCACGACCAAGCACAGACCTCGCAATTGCTGACTCGCGTTACCAGCGATATCGAGCAAATCCGCACGTTTCTCAGTACGAGTTTGATGCAAGTTATCAGTGCTCTCGTGACGTTAGCGAGTATTGCTGTAATTTTGTTGCTCATGAATTGGGAACTGGCATTGATTACCCTAACGGTAGTGCCAATATCAGGGTGGTTAATGGCACGTTTTCTCAGTCGCAATAGTAAGCTATTTCGATTGATACAAGAACAACTGGGCGATCTCAATGCTGTCTTACAAGAAAATTTGTTTGGCGTACGAGTAGTAAAAGCATTTGTGCGCGAGTCGGCAGAAAAGTCACGCTATACGACTGCGAATAATATTCTGGTCGGAACCAATATGAAAACCATTCGTGCCATCCGCAATACCTTCCCGTTTATGTTTTTACTGAGTAATTTGGTGACGGTGGTGGTGATTGGTTATGGTGGTGCGGCAGTAATTGAAAATCGTTTTTCTATTGGCGAACTGGTAGCATTTAACTCTTATCTGCTATTGATTTTTCAACCCGTTCTGCTAATAGGCTTTGCGGCTCCCGCGATCGCCCAAGCGGCTGCGTCTGCCGAACGGGTTTATGAGGTGGTAGATGCCCAGATTGAAATTCGCGATCGCCCCAATGCTATCCCGTTTGAAACTTGTGGAGGCAGAATTACCTTTGAAAATGTTTCTTTCCGCTATCCTGGGGCTACTCGGGAAGCAATTCAAGGAGTATCTTTTGAAACCAAACCTAAAGAACTGATTGCCATTTTAGGAATGACGGGTTCTGGTAAAAGCACGATAGTAAACTTGATTCCGCGCTTTTATGATGTTACGTCGGGGGCAATTCGCATTGACGGAAGAGATGTGCGAGATTTCACTCTAGCCAGTTTGCGATCGCACATTGGCATCGTGTTTCAAGAGATCACTTTATTTTCTGGGACTATCCGCGAGAACATTACCTATGCCAAGCCAGATGCACCATTAGAGCAAGTAATTGAGGTTGCTAAAACCGCGCAAATTCATGACTTTATTATCAGCTTACCCGATGGGTACGAAACAATTGTAGGAGAAAGAGGTGTGGGCTTATCCGGCGGACAGAAACAAAGGATTGCGATCGCTCGTACTCTATTGACAGATTACAGCATTCTCATCTTGGATGACAGCACTTCTGCCGTAGATGCGAAAACTGCTGCTCAAATTCAAGAGGAACTCGATTATCTGATGCGCCAAAAAACCTGTACTGCCTTTGTCATTGCCCAACGAATCGGTACTATTAAAAATGCCGATCGCATTTTATTAATGGATAAAGGAAAACTAGTAGCCCAAGGAACCCATGAAGAGTTGATGGGACATAGCCCGCTTTACGGTGCTATTTTGGAATCTCAGGTAAAGCAACCAGCCCAGAGATAAGAGAACAGTTATTAGTTATCAATTATCAATTGTCAATTTTTTTAATATGAAATAGAAAAAAGAATGCTACATATAGATCGCCCAGTCTCCCCGTCCCCTCGTCTCCCCGTCAACGATTTGTCGCAAACAATTAAGTATTTCATATAAGGAGTAGGAATGAGAGGTACTGGTACAGTTGTCGCATCTGAACAAAAAGCGGGTCAGCAACTCTCGACTCTGCGACGCTTTTTACAATACCTCCGACCTTATAGTAAAGAAATTCCAGTTGCTTTAATCTTAGTCGCGCTCGGTGCTTCAACCCTGTCTATCGGACCTTTTTTAATTGGCTGGTCTATCGATAATCTCATCGTAACGGGTAATCTGCCAGGGTTGTGGTTAATGTTGGGAGTTTTAGCACTTATCTACATCATCGGCACCTGGGCAATTCGCGGGCAAATTATGCGAACTGGCTCGATTGTGCAGGGAGTATTAGCTCAACTGCGGCAAGATATTTTTACCAAAATTCAAAGCCTTCCTGTCAGTTTTTTCGATCGCAGCGAAGCAGGGGATTTGATGAGCCGTCTGCTTAATGATGTCAATACGGTCAATCAGGCGTTTGGACAAACTATTCCCCAAATGCTGGGAAACACTTTCAGCTTGATTGGCATTATCATTGCCATGCTTGCGATTAATTTTAGACTCGGCTTGCTGAGTAATTTAGTCGTACCCCTAATGATTTTTACTACTAGCTTATTTGCCCGTTGGGCAAGAGCTAGATTTCGCGTCACCCGACAAACTATCGGGGATCTTTCGGCTAAGTTAGAAGAAGGTATTACCAGTGTACGGGAGGCGCAAGCTTTTAATCGGATACAGCTTAACATCGAAGAGTTCGACCTCGTCAATGCTGCCAATCGCGATGCTAACGTCCAGGCTGTTGCCATTACTGCTGCCTTTTTGCCGTCAATTGATTTTCTCAATACATTAGCTACCGCAGGAGTACTGGCTTATGGCGGTTATCTTGCGGTTACGGGTGCAGCTACGGTGGGGGTCGTGACGGCTTTTTTAATTTACGTTCAGCAATTCTTTCGCCCCATCCAAATTCTAAGCCAGTTTTATACCCAAGCTCAATCTGCCCTAGCAGGATTGGAGCGGATCTTCTTGCTATTAGATGAACCGTCACAACTTAATGATGCGCCCAATGCTATTGAAATGCCTACAATTCGTGGTGAAGTAATCTTTGAGAATGTTGCCTTTGGCTATAGCCCAGATCGACTCGTACTCAAAGGAGTGAATCTACAAGCTCGACCGGGACAGACGATCGCTTTAGTGGGTCCGACGGGAGCTGGTAAAAGTACGATTATTAACCTAATCTTGCGCTTCTATGATGTCTCTGGCGGTGCGGTTAAAATTGACGGGATCGATGTACGCAGAGTAACTCAGGCGAGCTTGCGCCGTCAAATCGGCATTGTCTTGCAAGATAATATTTTGTTTAGTGGCACCGTAGCTGAAAATATTGCCTTTGGTCGTCCCCATACCTCCCAAGCTGAAATCGAAGCGGCTGCACAATTGGCGAATGTCCACGAATTCATCACCTCCTTGCCCCAAGGATATACGACTCAACTGGGAGAACGGGGTGCCCCCCTCAGTCAGGGACAGCGACAGCTAGTTAGCATTGCTCGTGCGGTACTGATCGACCCAAAAATTCTAATTTTGGATGAAGCCACCAGCAGCATCGACACCCGTACCGAAGCATTAGTTCAAGATGCGATCGCCCGCTTGCTGAAAGGTCGCACTAGTTTCATCATTGCTCACCGTCTCAGTACGGTAACCCAAGCAGATCGAGTTTTGGTCATTCAGCAGGGAAAAATTGTAGAACGGGGCACTCACGCAGAATTGATCGCACAACAGGGTGTATATGCAAATCTCTATGCTCTTCAAATGGGTGCGACCTAATACCGCTGTGCTGAAAACAAAGTTCGCTCGTTACTTGTTTCCTCTGCCCTTGACTGCCCGACAAATTTGTTTGAACGGCAGCTAAAACAAGCTCTGCACTCCAGCGAATACAAGAAAACCAGCTAAAAATCTAAAAGAAGATGGAAGTAAATAAATTTTTACAACAATACACCGCAGGCGAAAGAGCTTTTCAAAAGATAAATTTACAAGAAGCAGAATTAATTAAAGTTAACCTCAGTAGAATAGATTTGACCGCAGCCGATCTGCGACAATCACGATTAGGAAGAACTAATTTAAGTTATGCTTGCTTGCGCGAAGCAGATTTGAGCGAGTCAATTCTCTGGGGTACAGACTTAACTGAAGCAGTCTTGGAGCGAGCATTATTAAGAGAAGCAGACCTTAGTGGTGCGATCTTAACTAAAGTTAATTTAGAGCAAGCTAATCTTATTAAAGCTATCTTAAAAGGTGCAAATCTCAGTGGGGCTAAATTGTGTCGCGCCCTTATGTTTGAAGTAGACTTGCGTCCTGCTTCCGATTATCGTACTAATCTCGCTCAAGCAGATTTGAGTCATGCTGACTTAAGTTATGCCAATTTGAGTATGGCTATTTTATATCAAGCTAACTTAGATGGAGCTAAATTTTGTCGGGCTAATTTAAGTGCGGGAATGGGAGGAAGTGCTTTAGCTACGGAGCTGACAGAAGCTAGTTTGCAGGGTGCAGATTTTAGTTATGCCGATCTCTGTGGTGCGATTTTATACAAGGCTAATTTACGGGGTGCAGATTTAACTGGAACAAATCTCGATGATGCCGATCTCAGAGAAGCAATTATGCCTGATGGTAGTATTTATAACGCTCTTTAAAATAGTTTTTCTAGGACGTTTTAGATATATATTCAAATTCAGCAATGCCTTGAATCAAAATCTAGTTTTTTTATAGTTCGAGAGATGAAACTTTACTATATTCCTAAATTCACCTGCACGAGCTTATTATTATCAATGGTTATTTTATGCTCCCCTAACTTTAGAAGCATCAGTGGAGAAGCAACTATATCTGATAGATTGGTTTAAGTAAGTTGGCACAAATGAAGCTAACTGACGAAGATCGTTATTAGTCCTCTGTCATTGGTAAAGATTTCAAGCGTGTTTATGTTTCGTAATATAGTTTGGTTTATTCCCACCGACTTACTTAAATTCTAGGCTGTAGCTGCTACTTGACCGCAGCGTTGGTTGGCAGGAACTGCCTCGGCTATCTTTTTGGGATTGGGCAGGTTAAGATTATTCATAAATTCAATGAAGCTAGCACGGTTGCGTCCAACAAAGCGGGGATTGAATTGTTTCTCTTCGCCGATAGTAGAAACGGTTTGCCCTCGGTAGTCGTGACCGGGATAAACTAAAGTTTCATCTGGCAAAGTAAATAATCGCTGGGTTACGTGGTCGTATAAAGTTCCGGCATCTCCACTTTGGAAGTCAGTCCGTCCGCAGCCTCGAATAAATAGGGAATCTCCCGTAAGAACGTTACTGCCGTTGACGAGATAAGACATATGACTGTCGGTATGACCAGGAGTTGCGATCGCTTTTATTTCAATTTCGCCGACTTTTAAAACTTCTCCATCCTGAATAAAGCGGTCTGCACAAGCAGCTTCGGCATGTTCTGGTACTATACCCTGACAACCTGTTAATTCTCTTAGTTTGCCCGTTCCGGTAACGTGATCGGCGTGGATATGAGTTTCTAGGCAATAGCGCAGTGTTAATCCCAGCTCTTTAATTAGCTGTAAGTCTCGCTCTACCTGTTCTAGCACTGGATCGACCAGAACCGCTTCTTTGGTATTTAGATCGGCAATTAGATAAGTGTAAGTCCAGGTGTCGCGATCGAACAATTGACGCAATAGCATTGTTTCTCTCCTTACAAAATCCTTTTGGTTGTATATGAGGCACTTTTGAGCTTTCGATATCAAACATCACGTTTGCTCTTTAGATATATAACTATTTAGCTATATGTGATACATTATATTCTTAAAAGCGACTTCTGCTCAAAAGATTAGCACTTAATTAGTTCCCAAATGGGTTCTATAATAAAATTTATTTTACTTTGTAGAAGCACTAAAGGCATTTAATCGCTTAAATTTTTCTGCCTTTTGCTGCATTCGTTCATAAAGGCTATCGCAAACTAACTCACACAACTCGAAAATCATGGGGTCTTTGATTTCGTAGTAGACACTTACTCCTTGAGGTTGACGGGACAAAATTTCTGCTTCGGTCAACATCTTTAAATGCTTTGACAAATTAGCCTGTCCTAAACCAGTAGCCTCGCCAATTTCACTCACATTCATCGGTCCGGATCTCAAGCAGCTTAAAATTTGTAACCGACTTACTTCCGAAAGCACTTTAAAATAATCGGCAACTGGAGCGAGAAATTCTGGCGGCTTGGGTGTCTTGTCGCGAGTGGGAGTTTTTGGCATGGACGAAAAAATTTACTTGATGACTTATATAACTATATAGTATTTTAACAAAAAAAGTAAAATCTTGAAAACTATGCTTGGATTTATTCCTGCACAGTTTTCAAGCATGTTCTACACCACTCTTACTCCAGCGATCGCGAGACGGCTAAAAATTAGCAACTTGGCGATCGCTAATCGGATAAAAGCAGTTGCCCTAAATAACCTGTAACAATGCGACTGCCATCTTTAAGAACATGAACTTCGGTTTGGTCGCTAGCCCAAGTTATTCGGTCTTTTAATAATACATAACCCATGAGGTTGAGATAGCCAGGGGGAATTTCGTTTAGTTCCGAGTAGGGATTTTTGTTGATTGCCATTTTCTTACTCCTAAAACTTCTAGCTTTGGGTAGCGACACTCTTCCATTCCAATACTACTTCGGGAGGAATTGACAGATTAGTCGAGCGATCGCCTTTCATTCCCAAAGAAAGATTCAGTTTGGTTATAGGTAATTGAGACAAGATATCCTTAACATCAAACTGACCCACATTAGGAGCGGGAGACTTTTGTGCAAACATATCTTCAGCTTCAAATAAGTCTCCCTTATTAGTACTAACTTGCAATGGTTGGGGATGAGCAAAATCCGCCTTACCAGGAAAATCTACTAACCGCAGATTGATGATGGTCGAACCATCGGCGAAGAAGCGTTTGAACAGCACTACCTGCCAAGAGTCACCCTGTTCGTCTTGAAGAGTATGTCGGGATTGAATCAATATCTGTCTCGGTGCCTCTTCCATCTGACGGATCGAAGCTAAAGCTAATTGAGTGTTGAAATTATCCAGACCGATGAATATAAGTAGGATTATTGTTCCTACTAAAACTAACTTGGCTGAAAATTCGCGAATTCGACACCCCATTGACAGATTACCTTTTTATTGAATTACTAATTTTAACTGTTATTTGTATCTGAATAATGCAGCTTGAAGCTCGGGAATAAACACCGAATACATCCCTCGCAAATCCCCTACTTTAAAATCAAAAGCAAGGTCTTGGAGAATCCAGCAGAACTTAAATAATTGGACATAATTGGACAATCATAGACATATTTTTATGTTATATCGAGTTTATGTCCAACTTATTAACTGTTACTGAAGCTGCTCAACTTCTTGGTGTTTCTACCA
>JADEWQ010000065.1 GCA_015207585.1 Pleurocapsales cyanobacterium LEGE 06147
GATTCCTCAACTTTCTTTGGGTTTTCCGAGGCTTATTGCCCAGATGAATGAGCTGAATTGTCTATCCTATTTGGTCTATCTTTGGGATGACTTTTGCTATTCTTCTGCCTAGACTGATGAAAGAGGGATAAGTCCAGGGTACAGTCAGGCGAATCTCCAGCGGAACGGTTGGACTGACTGGCAGGCAGAGAGCCGCACCCGCACGTTCTAATTGTTCGTAAACCCGGGGAACTAGCCAGCTTGTATGCCGAAATTCAAATGTATATCGTCGATTAGGGTATGTTTGCAGCAATTCTTCTAAAAAATGCTGGAGGCGTTCGTAATTCACAGACCAAGTGTGAGGAAATTGGAACAAAATCGGACCGAGTTTTTCTTGTAAACCTCCCGCTCTTTCCATCAAACGTTCTAATGGTTCGGCAGGGTCTTTTAGCTTTTTAAAGTGAGTCAGATAGCGGCTACCTTTGACTGCAAAAAGAAAATCAGGTGAAGTTTTTTTTCGCCATGTTTCAAAAACAGATCTTTCTGGCAAACGATAAAAAGAAAAATTTACTTCTACCGTGGAAAAATGCTGGGCATAAAACGGCAATTGACAATCCCTAGAAAGCTGTGGTGGATAAAAAATATCCTGCCAATGTTTATAGACCCAGCCACTAGTACCGATCGCTAGCATTTTCTATTATTTTTAATTAAGGTCAATTAGTTTTAGTTTTAATAAAAAATCGATCTAGTTATCTTGTCTAGATCGATAATTAAGAGAACTATGAAATTGCCGTTTATTAGATAAAAAAACTCAATCAAAAAGAATTAAATTAAATTTAATCTAATTTTTCCTTTACTTCGTCCTTCATTTCTTCAACGTTGTGTTCCGCTCCGGCATTAGCTTGTTTTGCTTGACCTTCGGCTTTATCTTGGGGATTGTTATCTAATTCACCCATCATTTCCTGGATTCTGCCTTCGATTTTTTCACTTCTTGCTTGAGCTTTATCTTTAAGACCCATATTAATTACCTTGTTTTTATATTCAAATATTTACATTTTTTACAGTAGCAACTATGAAATTATTTTGACTCTATCGCGAGATTTATTCTTTTGTCTTGCCTAATAAAATCAATTATAAAACTAATTTAAATAATTAATCTTTCTTTAGATAGATTATTGGGGAGCGAGCTTTTTTTGAGCTTCTACTTTGCATCAATCTATACTTCAACATTTAATCTAGTAACTCGCTAGCTTGACACACTTTTGGTAGAGCTTTAAAACCATGGATAAATCTATAGAAAGAGAGAGTTAAACCAAAACGAGTCTTGGCAGGATACAAAAAAGGAGAGTTGAGGAGATTATAAAATTTATGTCTGCAACAGGATTGGAAGCGTTCGATCGCACTTTACAAAAAACTCATATACTAATTAACGAATTTGCCTCCGAGAGCGGCGTAGAAAATAAACATCTGGCTTTTAAAGGATTGCTAGCTACTTTACATGCTCTGCGCGATCGCATCACTGTTGAAGAAGCCGTTCAGCTTGGGTCACAATTACCCGTTCTCTTAGCCGGTTTTTACTATCAAGGTTGGAAACCCGGTGCAACTCCAACTAAAGAACGTTCTGTAGAGGATTTTCTCAATAAAGTACGGGATAATTTGTCTAATCCAGATTATCCGGTAGAAGTAGAGCAGTTAGTTAGGAGTGCTTTTAAAACCTTATCCAAGCAAGGCGCTCGAGGAGAAATTGAAGATATTGCTGCGATGTTACCCAAAGAATTGCAAACTTTATTGCCTGAAGAAGTCCGCGCCTAACGGATTTTTAAAGTTCAAAATTCAAAATTGATTAATTTAGTATACAAACACCTTCCTTCAAGAAGCAAGAAAAGAAAATCGGCTCTTTCGTCCGTGTTTTTTCCTTTAGAGCTACGGTGTACACACAAGTATTTCCTATTTTATAGTTCGAGACTTTTTCGTCCCCTAAATCACGCCAGTTCGTCCTCGAAGGGAAGCGGAAGCAGTGCGCTCTTGCGACTTCCCCGACTTGAAGCAACTGCCATCTAAGATCGGACTAGCTTCTCAAAATTTGGGGGAGTTTGAATTCTCCTTCCCCCAGTCCCCCTAAACTTGGGGGCTAGAATGAAGGACTAAGTTTAAGTACAAAGGTACTAATACTCTAGGACTTTACTTTAACAACTTTTGGTAGTGGCTGATTTACAAAAAACAGAAAATAAGGTTAAAAATGTTCTTAACCTTGAGATAAAAAAAAAATAACCATTTTTCGCTATGCTTAGAGGTGATTTATTAAAGCATGCAAGCGCATCATCAATTTTAATTATTCTCTAGGTAAAAGCATTCATGTATTCCGAACCAGCAACTGCCAGACAAACGGAAGCCGTTCTTAAGGCAGAAAATGTCAACATATATTACGGTGACTTTCTAGCTCTTAAGGGTATTTATCTCGATATTCCTAAAAATCACGTAACGGCTTTTATCGGTCCTTCCGGTTGCGGTAAAAGTACCTTACTGCGCTGCTACAATCGCCTCAATGATTTAATTCCTATCTTTCGCCTAGAAGGAACGATCACATATCACGACCAAAATCTTTACGCTAAAAATATCGATCCAGTTCAAGTAAGACGCCGGATCGGAATGGTGTTTCAAAAACCCAATCCTTTTCCCAAATCAATATATGAAAATATTGCTTTTGGAGCTAGGATCAACGGCTACAAAGGTGATATGGAAGAGTTAGTAGAGCGATCGCTCAAACAAGCAGCTCTTTGGGATGAAGTAAAAGATAAACTAAAACAAAGCGGTCTGGCTCTTTCGGGAGGACAACAGCAGAGGTTGTGTATCGCTCGGGCGATCGCCTTGCAACCAGATGTGGTGTTAATGGACGAGCCTTGCTCGGCTCTCGATCCCATTTCTACCCTCAAAGTTGAAGAATTAATTCATCAATTGAAGCAAAATTACACCATCGTGATCGTTACCCACAATATGCAACAAGCATCGCGGGTAGCAGACTATACTGCCTTTTTTAATGTCAACCCTACAGAAAAAGGTAATCGTCAGGGTTATTTAGTCGAGTACGACCGCACGGAAACAATTTTCCAAAATCCGAAAGAAGAATCCACCATGGAATATGTCAGCGGTCGTTTTGGTTAATCATAGAGCAAATAAATTCAACTTTGACTGACAGCTAACTATTTTTTGAGCTATAAGGCAATATAGTGGTGCAATCCCGCAAACCGAGTTTATAAACCCCTTAGGGTTCCGATCCATTTGAACCTACACCAAGAGATATAAACGTCAGCTTAGTTACAGCATACTAATTAATTAATTCTACAGCCCAGTCTTTCTATTGCTTGAATTGCTGGGGGAAATGTAGGATTGAGTTTTTTTACCTGACCATAAGCATCGCAAGCCTCATTGTATCTTCCCCATTTTTCCAAAGCAGAACCCTTGTTCATCCACACAAATGGCTCGTTGGGTTGAATTTCTTGGGCACGCTCGAAGGCAGCTAAAGCTTCATCGGTTTTATTCAGAGAAGATAAGGCAATACCCCGACCAACCCAAGCTTGATAATCGTTAGGATTAAGATTTGTAGCCCTTTGAAAAGATTCAATAGCTTGGTAATTTTGTCCACTTTGAGCAAGAGCAAAGCCTTTATCTCGCCAAGCATGATAAAAATTAGGATTAATGGCAACTGCTTTATCATAAGAATCGATCGCCTCAGAGAAATCGCCAAGGGCATCTCGCAGGAGAGAACCGCGATTATGCCAAGTAATAAATGATTCTGGTCGGATTTCGAGAGCGCGATCGAAAGCAGCTAAAGCTTCATCCGGTTTACCCAGAGCAAACAGAGCATTGCCTTTACCCAGCCAAGCCAGATGAGAGTCTGAATTAATTTCAATTCCCTTCTCGTAGGAAGCAAGAGCATCTTGATGGCGTTGCAATTGGCTCAAGACATTGCCTCGGTCTAGCCAAGCAAACAAATCTTGAGGTCGGTCTTTGAGAACTTGGTCGTAAGCAGCTAAAGCTTCTTGGTAAACGCGAGTAGCTTCTTGAGGACGATTGAGATATTGCAAAGCCAAAGCTTTATTTTGCCAAAAACGTGGGTCTAGCGGTTCGCTCCTCTGAGCTTGATTGAAGGCATCTAAAGCTTCTTGGTATTTGCCCAAACCAATTAAGGCAATACCTAGATCGCTCAAAGCTTGAGCGTTATTAGGATCTAATTCGAGTGCTTCTGCTTGAGCGTCTGCCGCTTCTTGATAACGTTCTAATTTGTATAATGCTCTGCCTTTTCGATTGAATACTTCGGTATTGTTGGGTTGTAGTTGCAGGGCTTTCTCAAAGGAAGCCAGAGCGGCAGGAAATCTTTCCAAGCGATAGAGAGCATCTCCCCTTCCCCTCCAAGCTCGGGGATTATTTCGATCGAGTTGAATTGCTTCATCGTAAGCTGCTAGGGATTCGGGAAAGCGTTCTAAACGATAGAGAGCATCTCCTCTTCCTATCCAAGCAGCAGTATTTTGGGGCTGAAGATCGATAGCCTTATCAAATGTAGCTATGGCTGTTTCTGGGTGGTTGGTTAATTGTTGCCTTCCCTGATACCAATAGTAAAGAGGTCGAAAAGTAGGGAAAAACAATTCTATACTGCCGAGAAGAACTGTTATTCCTGCTACGGCTACTAGTATATAGCCTGGTTTGAACCAATTTTCTCTCTTTATCGAAGCACCATTGAGGTTAATTTTAGTTTCAGGAGAGACATGAATGCGATCGTTTTTTGGCTCATTAGGAGCTTCTTTATCTCTGGTGACTCTACTTAGAGTACTGGGTAAATTAGTTATTTTATTGAGGTCATTAAGAGCTTTGTCTGCGGACTGATAACGCTTCTCGACATATAAATTCGTCATCTTGTCAAGAATTTTGGCTAATCGGCGATTAACTCTTACTCCTTCTCGCCAGAGTATCTCTCCTGTTTTTTGATTTGTCTTGAAGCTATCTGCTCGAGTCCCGGTTAAAGCTTCAATTGCTGTTAGTCCTAGAGCATAAATATCGCTACTAAACGTTGCTCTACCTGCAATTTGCTCTGGTGGCATATATGCTTCTGTTCCCACGGGTTGGTTAGAATCCACTCCGGCGATCGGTAGCTGAGCAATTTCTTTTAGGACGCCAAAATTAACTAGTACCACTTTGTCATCGCTACTGCGAACAATCAAGTTAGATGGATTGATATCTCGATGCACCACGCGGTGTTGATGAATAAAAGCCAATACTTCTAGGGCACTTTTAAGTAAATTAATAACTTGTTGTTCTTCCAAAAGGCGATCGCGCTGTAGCTTTTGCGCCCAACTTTCTCCGGCAACATATTCTTCAACCAGATAAAATGCTTCATTTTCTTCAAAGTGATCCCAAAGTTGAGGAATTTGAGCATGATAGCTCAATCGCTCTATCACTGTTAGCTCATTAGCAAAGCGACGTTCGGCTGTTTGTAAGATTAGAGGATCGCTGTAGTGAAGTTTAATTTCTTTAATCACACAGGGAGATTGATAGTGTCGCCGGAGATTTTCTGCCAGATAAGTATAGATTCCTGCTGTTCCGCCTAAGTAACGCTTAATTCGGTAGCGTCCGCCGAGGACTTGGTCTATTTTTTGTAACGGTTGCAAGTCTTGGAGAACTTCAATCGCCGAGCGATAACGTTCCGTACATTTAGGAGATATCATTTTTTTGACGATCGCCGCCAGTTCCGGGCTGATACGATTAAAATCTTGCCAGTTCGGCAAAGTATCTTCTTCTGCCTCTTCAAATTCTAGTGGCGATCGCCCCGTCAAAGCATAAATAGCAGTTTGTCCTAGGGCATAAATATCGCTACTCCAGACTGGTTTACCTGCTATTTGTTCTGGAGGCATAAACCCTTGAGTACCGATCGTTTGAGTAAATACTTGTCCCTGAGCATCGAGAGCTAGGGTAGTAATTTCTTTAACCGCACCAAAGTCAATCAAAACAAATTTGCCATCTTTTTGACGCCGGATGAGATTAGAAGGTTTTATATCACGGTGAATAACATTAGTTTTGTGGACGAAATCCAAGATTCTCAATACATCTTGTAGCAAAGCAATAACTTGAGTTTCGCTCAATGGCTGATGAGCGACTTCGCGCTGTAGCTCTTCTCCCTCAATAAACTCTTGAACTAGATAAAATTCTTGATTTTCTTCAAAATAACTTAACAGTCTGGGAATCTGATCGTGATTGCCTAATCTCTGCTGTACTATTGCTTCTTGGTTAAAGCGTTCCTTGGCATCGCGCCAAACTTCTGGTCGGTTCGATCTCGGTTGGAGTTGTTTAATTACGCATTTGGGTTTACCAGGCACTTCTATGTCTCGTGCCAGATAGGTCTTGCCAAATCCTCCTCTCCCCAATTCCCGAATAATTTGATAGCGCTCGCCGATAATCTGACCGGGATGAGGGGATCTCCTTCCGGAGGTTCGCTGTCTTGCACCGGAATTAGGTCGGTCATTTCCTGAATTAGGCATAGTTTTCCTAGCTGGCACTATCTAAGGGAATTGATTATTGGAAATATTTATTCCTATTATGCCTTTTAGTTAGGCGAGGAGAACTAACTAAAAGTTTAATCAATTCTTTATTTTTGCTAAAAATTGTTAGTTAAAAAGAGCATGTCCCTATAGATTCCAACATAATTAAAAAGTAGGAAAAGTAACTATAAAATATTACGAGTTACTTTGACTGTCTCGACTTAATCATATAATTAAATATAGGTTAACAAAATGAAAACAACGAATTTATTTACCAGGCTAAGTGGGGCGATTGCTGTAGTCAGCAGTGCTGCTTTTATAGGCGTTCCAGCCCTAGCACAGTTTTATTTTCCTTCTGCTAGTTACTTTAGCCCTTGGGCTTCTCCTTATCAATCGGAAGATAATCCTAATGTTGCCGAGTTACTGGAAATGAACGATGATTTTGAAACGGTGACTTCTCTATTAGCAAGAGCCGATTTGACAGAAGCACTCAAACAAGAACAAGTTACTATCTTTGCCCCAACCGATAAAGCCTTTGAATCTTTACCAAGAGCTACCCGGCAACAATTGTCCGAACCAGAAAATCTAACCAAAATACTCAAATACCATGTAGTTGAGGGTACAATTACCGATGCCGATATTAAAAGTCAGGAAGTAGCAACTTTACTCGGTACTCCGGTAAGAATGGTTTTTTTACCTTCAGGAGAGAACTTTACAACCAAACTAAACAACGCTAACGCCAGCGAGCCTCTTCCTGCAAGTAATGGTGTGGTTATTCCCATTGATAAAGTACTTCTTCCTCCTGAGTTTTGATGTCAGGTAAGAGGATGGGAAAATTGTTTATTTTTTTTCCAATCTTTTATCTCACCTCGATCGCTTTCTTTGGCTACTCGAATCAACAATGCTGCTAATAATAAACTGGCAATTATAGAGTTGGTTCCGTAGCTAAAAAACGGTAAAGGTAAACCTGTGGTGGGTAAAGACCCTGTAGCAACACCGATATTAATCAGCGATTGTCCTACTAGAAACACCATTACCCCAATTGCTATTAACTGTTGCAACCGATCGCGGCATTTAACGGCTACTCTTAAAGCCAGAGTGCCATAAACAATTATGAGTAGCAACAACAAGATACTCCCAACAAAACCGAATTCTTCGGCATAGACAGCAAAGATAAAATCAGTAGAACGAATGGGTAAGTAGGATAGTTTTTGTTGGGACAGACCAAACCCAGAACCACCCCATCCGCCAGAAGCGATCGCCAGCAAACTTTGAATCAATTGATATCCCTTGTTCTGAGGATCTATCCAAGGATTGACAAAAAAATTAATGCGATCCCACTGATACGGATTTAAATAGACGCTGATAGTAGCCAAGCTCAAACCGCCAAAAGCCGTTACTAACAATTGACTCCAAGGTAATTGTGCGGCTACCGCCATCAGCCACAAAGACATTCCGCATAAAGCTGTAGTGCTTAAATTAGGCTGTTTCAAAATTCCTATCAACATCAAGCAAAAAACAATTAGCCAAACACCTCGAACAGTGCCATCTAATCTTTTCCATTTAGCGAAGAGATAAGCTGCTTGCATGACTAGGAAGGGTTTGATCAATTCCGAAGGTTGGAGCGAAAATGAACCTACGCCGATCCAGCGACTCGCACCATAAGTAGTTTTGCCTAAACCCGGAACTAAGGTTAGAAAAATTAATGACACCATTAACAAAACTAGCCACGGGGATAACTTTAATGTTTTTCCCAGAGGCTGACGAACGATTGCTTGAAAACCGACTAGACCAACTGCTACCCCCAATAATTGTCGCTTGAAGCTGTAAAATCCATCATTATGCTCTATTACTCCCTCAGGATAAGAAGCCGATACCAAAGTGACTAAACCAATTAATAGCCAAACCCAAGTGAGCCACTGTAACAAACGCGCTTCAATAGTCCAATGCTTTACTTGAGAGTCAAAAATAGAAAATAAATATTTTAGATATTGCCGCACTGCTTTTCATATCTAGTTATTACCCATCAAAAATAACAAAAAGAGGTCAGTAACGACCTCTATAACTGAGTTTTATTTTATTTTTTTTTATTACAATAGTCCTGCATTAACTCCTCGTTTTCCTGTTGCCAATTCTACTTTAAGAATTTTGCCACCCATTTTCATAATTCGCTGTTGTTCGCGAAACCAGTTATCGTAGGGAACGAGTTTGGTAAAGTAGGTATTTTGTAATTCTCTTTGAGTGCGAATCCTAGTTTGACTGGGAACGCAAGCTGTAATTTTAAACATGCGCATGAGTCGATTTCTCCTAAATCTGATTCTGTTAAAAATTTTACTTGGACTAACTGACTATTAATTAAATAAGCACTAGCTAACTTTATACAAGCATTATGTTACTTTTTTTTACTGATAGCTTATCGCCATCATTCTGAAGCGTTAAATAACTTTAAATACGCTAAAGTCGAGAGTCAAGAGTCAATACTAGATCGCCAAAACTTATCTTTTCTTATGTTCGCGCTCGAAAGACTAAGCCTTAAAGGAACTAGCACTCACTCTCGACTTCCCGAACTTTACGCTAGCTACTTTCAACCAATTAAATTTAGTTTTTAGCTAGCTTAAGCCAGAGCAAATGTAGTCGAAGTAAACGCCCATTTCTTTACCAGCGTCTGCACCAACCAAGCTAGCAGTAACTTCTTTCATAGCTTGGATTGCTTGAACTGTGGAAGAAATAGGAACGCCTAGAGAATTGTAAGTTTCTTTCAAACCGTTGAGCACGCGCTCGTCTAAGATGGATGGATCGCCAGCTAACATAGCATAGGTAGCATAGCGGAGATAGTAGTCGAGGTCGCGGATACAAGCAGCATAACGACGAGTAGTGTACATGTTGCCGCCAGGACGAGTAACGTCAGAGTACAGCAATGATTTGGCTACAGCTTCTTTGACGATGTTAGCTGCGTTAGCACTGATAACGCTTGCTGCACGAACCCGCAGTTGACCGGTTTGAAAATAGCTTTTGAGCTTGTCCATGGCAGCATTATCGAGGTACTTGCCTTGAACGTCAGCAGAATTAATAACAGAAGTGATTGCGTCTTGCATAGTTTTGTTTCCTTAATCTTAACTTAAGTCTTAAAGGTCTTAACTCTGACAAGTTGTCTCGCTTTTATAAAGAAGGCTTTGTGCCGCTAAAAAAATCAGCTAACAGCATTACCTTACTGCATCGCACCGACGACATAGTCAAAATAAGAGGCAGCTTCAGCCGCATCTTCCGAAGACATCATCCCAGTAGCAACTTCTTTCATGGCGCGAATGCTTTGAGCAACTGCACCAACATCGGTGCCCAAGGATTTGTACATTTCCCGTACGCCTACCAAACCTATTTCTTCAATAGGAGTTACGTCGCCAGCAACTACACCATAAGTAATTAGGCGTAGATAGTAATCCATGTCGCGTAGACAAGTAGCTGTCATTTCTTCTCCATAAGCATTGCCGCCAGGAGAAACGATATCGGGACGTTTTTGGAATAGTTGATCGCCTGCTTGTTTGACAATCCGCTCGCGAGATTCGGTCAAGGTTTGAGCAATCCGCAGACGGCTCTCGCCAGAGGAAACAAAAGCTTTGATTCTTTCTAATTCACCAGGACTCAAGTAACGAGCTTCGGCATCAGCATTCACGATTGACTTCGTGACAATACTCATTGATGAATTCCTCCAGAAAAAATTAAATTAAGTTTGCGTGAGTTACCTTTTGTTAAAGGTGAATCTGTTTGACCAAGTAAACAGTAAGCTTACCTACTTGATGATGAAACCCTTGCTTCTTAATAAGCATTCAGGGCTGAATCTGAAGTAGTGCAGCTAGGGCGATGAACCATTGCTGTTACGCCCTTGAGGGTCAACCCCTTAGAGTAATAGATTACTCCTTTTTGACCCTTAGTTTTTACTAATGAGCTACAAATTAGTATTGCAGCTAGTTAAACCAAGGTGTTAAAGATGGTCGCCGTCTTAACAAAGCTTTACATTACAGTTGGGATTGGATTAATTTCTAGCCTGATTAATTTTATTTTTGCTTGATGTGTTAGAAGGGCATAAATACAGTCCCTACTAGACACTGTCAAGTTGACCAGTAAAGCATCGCAACCCAAATTATTGTGCGGCATTTAGTTCACTTAAACTCTTTTTTTTTAATAAATTGTAATATTGCCCTTCAGGAAACTTGTCCTGGATAACGGGTCTTGCTTAAAGCCAGTTTTAGACAAATAACAAAACTAGGAATGATGGTTCGTAAACCAATCGTCTCCGAACCATCAACAATAGTCTATTGGTGGCAATTAGTGACCCCATAAAGGAGTAGATGCTTCTTGTCCTGTTTTACGGCGATTTACCTCGTTAACTAAGATAAGAGCATCATGAAGTTGTGTTTATCTTTCCCCTATTTAGCCTAAATATTTAATTTAGTTGGCTCAAAGCTAGGGATCACAATCTCCTTATCCTGCTTAGTGAGCTTGTTGTAAAGCTTTTCGGTATTGGGGAAATTTGCGGCAGGTAAGGTAGGGAAACGACGATAGGGCACTGTATCTTCACCAAAAACTTGGATATACTCCATGCTGTTAACCATCGCTCCGATAAACGCACGAATACCTTGAGTAGCCAGAATACGATTGTATTTCTGAATTTCTCTTTGGTTTAAAGGAGCTCGCCCTAAGAAGTGCTTAGTACCTAACTCAATCACTTTGGTGTTGGGATAGGGAGCATAAAACTCTTTGATATAAAGGTCGGAGCAACCCAAACCTTCGATAAACTCCTTAACCGTTATTTCCTCGTTACTGAGTTTACTTTCAAGAACAGTAAATTGAGTTTGAACTACATAGGGATCGAGGTCTCGTTCAAAAACCTGACGATAAGCTGCGGCGATCGCATTTTTCAACGCAACTTTATCAGCAGTATTGGTTAGCTTAAAGACTTTTGTTTGCTCGCGCTGGAGGCTTACTCCTTGTTTAACCTTTTGTTGAATTTCTGGTTGGGTACGAATTGAAGGAAGTTGACCTAGTTGAACGAAGCGAGGCGTTTCTTGTTTCTGAACTTTTGCGCCAATACCTTCACTGAGGTTACCAGGTCTGGTTTTACGCAATTGCAAACCACCAGGGGTCAAATAACGCTCGTAGGGAATGGTATCTTCGCCAAAAGCTTCGGAGTATTCCGGACTGTCAATGATGGCATCTACTAGAGCATAAAAGCCTTTTTTGGAGCAGAGATCGAAATACTCGTTCATCTCTTGCCGTCCGTAGGTGGGACGACCCAGCAGGCGACGATGAATATACTCGATCGCCTTAACTACGTATAGAGACGACCAGTACATATTGCGGAAGAGATCGGACTTAGCTAAGTTCCTTATGAACTCGCGGACAGTGATTTCGCCGTTTTCTAGTTTAATTTCTGCTACCTTTAGTCGTTGACCGTCATATACGTCTCTTCCGAATACTTGACGATAAGCAGCGCGAATTACTGCTTGAGTTGAAGTTTCGGCAAACTTAACACCCGAGCCATTGCTGGTACCTGGTAGCTCGTTATTTAAGCGGAATACTTTTGCTCCTAAAGAGCCCGGAAATTCCCCTCTTGCTTTGGGATTGCCGATTTGGTTATTAATCGCCGGACCGCGATGAATCAGAATCCTCTTAGTATCTTTATTAAAAGGAGCCGGACTTGCACTTGGGTTGCGAGTTTCTTTAGGAAAGATCGCGCCAAACTGAATTTCTAAAGGATCGTTACCAGAACCATAAACGTGTTGGTCGGGTAAAGGTCGATCGTATTTAGCAAAAGTAGTAATAAACTGAGGAACTTTGCGGAAAGGAGCACTGTAATTAAACAGATCTTGTTGCATTCCCCAGTTACGACATTCTTGCGCCTCTTGTCCCAAACCGCGCAGATAGGGAACGGTTTCTTCGCCAAAATAATCGGAGTATTCCTGAGAATCAACTAGAGCATCTACTAAAGCAGATAGTCCACCTTCAGAGACGATCGCAAAATACTTTTGAACTTCTTCCCGTGAAGAAGGACCGCGACCGAGAATATGACGAAAAGCTAGTTCTAATGCTCTACTGTTGATAAAAGGTTCAAAAAATTGTTGGCGATATAAAGGTGATTTACACACGCGGCGGACAAACTCTTTCATGGAGATGTCGCCATTTTTTACCTGAGACTCCAAATATGAGTTGGATTGACTATAAGCGCGAGTAATATCCCTCTCAAAGATTTGTCGATAAGCTGCTTTGATAACTGCTTGTTTTTCTGATGCCGACAACCCAGGCTTCATCACAAATTTTTGTCTGCGCTCGGCTGCATTAAAGTAGCTCTGCGGCAGTTTTAAACCTTGCACGTCGGGAGAAGGTCCCTGACGCAGCTTGTCAGAAGGACTGGGAGCTTTAAATTCTGTTACAAGTACGTTGAAGTATTCGCTAACCAGGGATTTTGCTTGTTCATCCCGCTGGAAATAATCGAGGGCTGCTGCCCGCATTTCTTGTAAAGCGACGATGGTTGCATCTGCCGAACAAGCTCTTTCAATTACCTCCCGCAATCCTCTGACGTTCACCACTAAAATATTGGGATCGCCTGCCACAATAGAATAAGTAATGTAACGTAAAAACCAAGACAAGTCCCGCAATGACTTTTGCATATTGCTGGGACCGTATCTGGTGACGTTAATGGGGCGAAAACCTGGTGGTATTGGACCGGAACTGGTAAAGAGCGAGCGAAAAGAACCAAAGAGACCGCTACTCCTACTTCCACTGCGGCTTTCTACATAAGTCATTGCTTCTGACGAAACGTTAGTATTTCCGCTAGCAGTAGCTACTGCCATTTCTTCGACTTCCTTGGGTTTTTCCAGATAAGCCATTGGCGTTCCGCCAGTGAAAATCCGATTTGCTGCGCGGGAAACAATTAGATCGGCATTATCGGTTAATGTTTGTGCAATCTCTAGTCTTTGTGCTCCAGATTGATAATATGCGGTTAATTCGTTTAATTCCCCTTTTTCCAAAAAGCGGTCTTGTTGTTCTGCTTGTAAAATCGTCGAGACCGCTACCGTTTGATAAAGTTGAGGACGGGCTAATGAACTGCCACCACTTGCCGTTACACTCATCAGATTTTAAGTACGTTTTTTACTTATAGTTCAGCTTTTAGATTAAAACTTTTCGTGCTTCCTTAGCGTTTTTATTAAGAAGTGTGTAGCGATCGCCTTAGTCGCAGACGAGACAAGCTAGTACTTTTAAGGGAAGGCAAAAGGCAAAAAGCTATTAGCTGTTAGCCGTTAGCTCTTAGCTAAAAGCTTATTTATAGGTGTTGCATCATTCTAGGATGGTAGGTTTAATTTACGTCCTAGTGGTAGAAATGAAAGCGAGCGCTTACGCGCCTGCTTGCAGATCGCTCTTCAAAATACCCACTTAAACTGCTAAAAGCGATCGCTGGTTTTTTACAATTAATTAAGTACTGCTTGACTTACGCTCTTTGATAAGGAATCAAAGTTAAGTTCAGAAATAAATCCATAATCTCGCTGATTTTTACTTAATAAAAATACATGAATTACTAGAACAGTTGCAGATTTCACCAAGAAATAAATTTCTGGCTCAAATATATAAGTCCGTTTAAACGGACTTGAGCATCTTAGACAGAGAATTTATTCTCTGGCTACTAGAATAAAATAGCCTTCCCCATTCTTTTTGTCTTAACTGGCGCACCCATTGGCTGCCATCTTTCATTTCTTGGCGATCTTTCCACATTCCCACGAAAGGATCATCTTTTAAATTAGATAAGTACCTGTGCAAAATTAATTTAACATTCGATCAAAGTAGGCAAGAGGCAAGAGGCAATAGAAAAGATAACCAATTAGTAAATATATAAATAATTTTGCCTACTTACTTAAAGTTGTTTCAGCAGGTAAGATTGTAGGATGTAACTTCCGATCTAATATTTTTCTTTCTTCTTCTGTCAAGGAATTAATTATTTCTATTAAAGAATCAATAAGTTTTGTATTCATGTTTTTATTTTTAAATGATTTCTTGGTTTAAGATTAATAAGGAGATTCTGCACCGATTACTTTTTCGCCTCGTTTTTCTTTCTCGGCTAATTCTAAATTTACTTCTAAAAGCTTGGCTAAAATGTCATCTTGTTCTTTAAAATCATAAGCTTGCATTACTAATTTATCTAACTGTTGATGAAGTTGATAAAGTTTACTTGCTGGTTCGTGGAAGTAGACGTTATATAGTTGAGTAATGCCCCATTGTTTTTTATCCATCTGTTGCGATCGATATTCGTGTAGTTCAATGGCTTTGGTGCGAATTTGTTGAACTATTTTTTGGCTTGGCTTTTGTGGAAAAGGAAAAGTTTCAAAACAAGTTGTAGAAGTGTATGCTGTTCTATCTTCTAAAGTTGATTTTTGTGCTTCCATCCAAATGCGATGAATTTTAGATGTAAGAATGCCAAGAATGTAATAGTCTTCTGAAGCAACAACTACTGACTTATCTCCAGGTAACCAATCAAGTGGTGCAGAAATAAAAATAGCCCACTTAGAAACTCTTGGTACTGTAAAATAATAAGATAATGGCGCGATCGCTTCTCTCATTTTTAAAGCATTTACACCAAAATTCCACCAATTTAATCTTCTGCGATCGCTACGATTTTTATCTCGTTCTGGTTTAACATAAGTTTTAATATGGTCAAAAGGTAACTTATAATCGCTGGCATTTTCTAAAGACATATTCACAAAATCAATAATCCATCTATCTGGTTTGCCGCTAATATTTTGTGCTAAATTATGACCCATCGAAAATAGCTTTAAAACTTCTTGATTTTTAAAGTCTTTAGTAATCCATTCTGTAACTTTTGTTTCAGTAATAATAAAATTTTTACCTACGGGACTTATACCTTGGAAACACTTATTTAGATTAGCCTCTAAAGTTTTCGCTTGACTAACATCAATTTGAGCCTGCAAAGAAGAATTAATAAAGCTAACTTGCTTATTATCTAAAAAATATTGTTTAGGTTGTTTTAAACTCCAGTTAACAATACTGACATGAACATTTGCTTCACCCGACCAAGGTTGAGTGGAAATTGCTTCGTGAATGTGACCTTTATTATTAGTTATATAATCCAAAGTAGCTTTACGGCTTTTTCCTTGGCTGATAGAATTTGTACCGACTAAACCGACTCTTCCTGTTTCATTTATATTGTCATGAGCAAGACGAAACCAATAACTACAAAAATCAACTGAATCTTTAACATCTGGAAATTGTTTAAATACTCGATCTATATATTCATCTCCCAAATTCAATCGCATATGCTTGCCACCCAAAAAGGGAGGATTGCCAATAATTGCGTTAGCTTTTACCCAAGGAGTGAATAAAGCATCTTGACAAACAATATTTTTATCTAAAGTATCGAGAGGTAATTCTTTTTCAGTTAAATTTAGTTTATCGATCGCAACTTTTTTAGCAATAGTTAAAGTTACTTTAGCTAACTCTACCGCAAAAGGATTGATATCCATTCCATAAAACTGTAGCGGTGTTACCAACCCCATTTGTACTTGTTGCTTGAGAGTTTCTGATTTACGACGGGATGATATTTTTTCGATTAATAACTTTTCAATTTCTTTTAGTTCTTGATAGGCTATATACAAAAAATTTCCCGAACCGCAAGCAGGATCGAGTATTTTGTAGTTTTGTAATTCTAACTGTAGCGAGTTTAATTCAGAAATATTATTAGCAGCTTCAATTTTTGCTTCCCAATAATTGCTAATAGTAGGACGCACTATTTTCATAATGTCTGCTTCGGAAGTGAAGTGCATCCCATAAGCATGACGTTCTTTTTGATTTGCCGTACCTTCAAAAATATTACCAAAGATTGCTGGACGAACTTGTTGCCAATTTTCCCGCGCGGCTGTGTCTAAATAATTTAATTCTTCTTTGGTTAGTTCGATTGGGTGGATAGTCGCAAACAAACCGCCATTAAAATAGTCTACTCCCTTATATCTTCCCGCAGGAGTAACTCCAGGTCGATTCATTTCATAAAATAACCCGCCCAAAACATCATAAGAACTTTTGCCACCAAGACAATCTTGAATACAACTAACAAACATATCTTGCGGTAATAAGCCTCTATCTTCAGCAAACATAGCCAAAACGCACTGTAAAATCAATCTTTGTGCGTCTAAAATGCCAAAGCCTTCTTTTTCACCTCTTTGTTTGAGGATTTCACACAGTTCGCCCATTTTGCGGGCAGTTTTTTGAGTGACTTCTACCTGATTGTTTTGAAAAACAGGGTTTTTTGGTTCTAAACCCATGAAGCCAAAAGCAGAAGTTCTTGCGGGTAAATTCTTTAAAGTAACAATATCTACAGGCTCGTCAATTTGGTTATCAAAATCGTAAATCCAAAACTCATCAAAATTGCATAGCATTACGTAGCGCGGACGATTCGGGACTATTCTCGTCCAGTAATTAAAAGCCTGACGATAGTGTTTGCCTAAGTCTTCCCCCTGCTTTTTCATTTCAATCAGTACGCGGGGTTTCCAAACGAGATCGGCAAAACCAGTCTTTCCCTTTCTACTTCCTTTTTTAATCGCTACTTCATATTCAGCACCCGCTTGTAATGCACCCTGATGTCCAAAAGCTTGAAAAAAACGCTCTAAAAATACCTGTGCTTGACTTCTTTCTCTTCCTGTAATGTATTGCCAGCGATAATTAACAAAATCTTGCAGACTTTGGGCAGTAGCTACCATATATTTACGGGATAACTGATAGATTTAGCGTTCCCGTTTTCTATGGCTGATTTATACGAAAAATTACGTGACTTGAATAAATGTGTCTAATTATTAAGCAAATTTTATCTAAGTATTTTTTGTTAATTAATTGTGGAATTTGATAATGCTTTGCAGACCGCTTTTTAATTTTGCTTTTTATATTTAATCTTCTCTGCGCTCTTTCTTAGCCTCCTTTGCGCCTTTGCGTGAGCCAAATTAACTTTTATACCAAGATCGACTAATTGGGAAAAATACAGCTAGGAGTGAAATAATTATCGGGGATGTCTTAAAAATTTTAAAAATCGACCAAATAGATAATGTCTGATTCACAAGCCATTAACACGGCAGTTGCCAAACTCTACAACACCTATCCCTTTCCCCCCGATCCTCTTTCCGATGACGTACCGCCTGGCTATAACTGGCGTTGGAGTTGGATTGGAGCATATAACTTCTGTACCGGACAAAAACCATCGCGTCAGAATATTCGCATTCTTGATGCTGGCTGCGGTACTGGTTCGGCGACAGACTATTTAATTCATCTCAATCCCGACGCAGAAATAGTTGCCATAGATTTAAGCGAGAAAGCTTTAGAAGTAGCACGGGAACGCTGTCGTCGTTCGGGAGTTATCGCTAACCATAAAAAACCCGTTGAATTTCATAATCTTAAGCTAGAGGATGCCACTCAGCTACCAGGAGAATTCGATCTAATTAATTGCGTTGGGGTATTGCATCATTTACCCGATCCGGTTAAAGGAATCCAAGCCTTGGCAAAGAAATTAGCCCCTGGAGGTTTACTGCATATTTTTGTTTATGCGGAGTTAGGACGCTGGGAGATTAGATTAATGCAAAAAGCGATCGCTCTTCTGCAAGGAGATAAACAAGGAGATTATCGCGATGGCGTTAAAGTTGGTCGCCAAATTTTTGACAGTCTACCGGAAGATAACCGCCTTCTCAAACAAGAAAAAGAAAGATGGTCTTTTGAAAATCATCGGGATGAATCTTTTGCCGATATGTACGTCCATCCCCAGGAAATCGATTACAATATCGACACCCTTTTCGAGTTAATCGATGCTTCTGGACTAGAGTTTGTTGGTTTTTCTAATCCCGATTATTGGCAGCTAGAGCGATTAATTGGCAAGTCACCCGAGTTGATGGAGAGAGCAAAACAGTTGAGCGATCGCGCTTTGTACCGTTCGATCGAACTGCTCGATCCTACCCTAACTCATTACGAATTTTTCCTCACTCGTCCCCCTCTGCCCAAAGCTAATTGGTCAGACGATCGCGTTTTGCTCCGAGCCATTCCCGAACGTCATTCTTGTATGCAGGGATGGCCCAGTCGCAGTTTCTTTGATTATGAATACCGAATGGTTAATTTATCTGAAGCAGAGTTCGAATTTATCTCGGCTTGTGATAAAAACATAGAAAATCAGCGTACTGTAGAAGAAATTCTAGCCGATCGTTCTCTAGATTTAGAGGAAGTGCGATCGCTCCAGCAACGACAATTAATTCTCTTAACTCCAGCAAAATCAAGCACGAAAGAATAGGTCTCATTAGGCGAGTGGCGATCGCCCAATTCTCTATTCAGAAAATTTTAATAATTGTTACTCTACCGTGATATGATTGCAAATTGTCTGGGCTAAGTCGTGCGGTGGTCGAGCAAGCTGCTGCCTTGCCCGAGCAAAAGTTCGGGTAACCGACATAAACCGAGCGGGTTATCAATCTCGACGAGATTGAGCTAGCTCAACTCAGCACTGTTACGTTTAGGAACAGTGACCGTTGAGAATTTATTTCCTCGTACAAAACTTTTATTGGACGAGGGAAAGTTTTAGTGCCAGACAAACAAACACTTATGGGTCAAAATAATTATTTTGACTTTTAACTTTTGACTTCCGAGGGACTTCTCCTATTCCTTGCCCAAAAAGACAAGGCTTGCGTCGAAAGTCCCGAGGTCAGTAGCCGAGAAACGTAGCTTTGTCTAATCAATCCCAAGAACCTATACCAAGACAAGGGGAGGAACTGACTCGAGCAAGTTCTTCCTTTACAAAATCGGGTAATTCCATGCAAGAGTATTACCAACTGCAAACGACTTTGTTGTGGGTAACTCTAATTTTAATCGGCATAATTTTTTTCCCGGTTTGGTATTTTTACTCCTTAAATACTGCTTTTAACTATTTGTTAGGAGCGGGAGTAGGTTTAATTTACTTAAGATTATTAGCCAAAGATGTTGAACGCCTAGGTCAACAAGGAAAACGTCTCGGAGCTAAAGGATTAGCAGTATTTGCTATTTTGATGATTGTTGCTAGTAAATGGCAGCAATTACACATTCTCCCAGTCTTTTTAGGATTTCTGACCTATAAAGTAGCCATCATTTTTTACATGCTGCAAACTATTTTTGTACCAGCTAATAATGTAGAGAAAGATGGTTGAATAAAGATAAGCGAGAAGTTCGGTAAAGATTGGCTGTATTAGTGTTTTGCTTAATCTAGGCGAATGGAAATTCTAGATAGTTTGATTGTAGTAAATTCGTATACCCTGGCAGAATTGGAAGTTGGCGAACATTTTCTGTGGAAAATCGGCAACTTTACAGTTCACGGGCAGGTTTTTCTAACCTCCTGGATAGTCATAGGTGTGTTGCTCATTGCTTCTCTGGCTGCAACTCGAAATATTCAAATGGTGCCTAGCGGTATCCAAAATTTCATGGAATATGCCCTGGAATTTATTCGAGATTTAGCCAAAAACCAGCTAGGAGAAAAAGAATATCGTCCTTGGGTGCCCTTTATCGGCACTTTGTTCTTGTTTATTTTTGTGTCGAATTGGAGCGGCGCATTGGTTCCGTGGAAATTGATCGAGCTACCTTCCGGCGAACTAGCTGCTCCCACTAATGACATTAATACCACTGTTGCTTTGGCATTGCTCACTTCCCTAGCTTATTTTTATGCGGGTTTGAGCAGAAAAGGGTTAGGATACTTTAGGCGGTATATCGAACCAACACCGATCTTATTGCCAATCGCAATTTTAGAAGATTTCACCAAACCTCTATCCCTCAGTTTCCGTCTCTTTGGTAACATTGTGGCTGATGAACTAGTAGTGGCAGTATTCGTGCTACTAGTGCCCTTATTTGTGCCGTTGCCAGTAATGGCATTAGGGTTATTTACCAGTGCAATTCAAGCCTTGATCTTTGCAACCCTAGCGGGAGCATACATACACGAGGCAATTGAGGGTCATGGTGGAGAAGAGCATGAGGAGTAATTTAATCCTCAGTCGAGTCAAAAAATGTTGAGTTAGAGTTTATTAAACTTAGCTCAGCCTAAAAACTAGTTCATCTTTTAAAACTTTTCTGTTGTTCGTTTTGTAATTTAGGTTAAGTAAAATCTCATGGATATTAACGCTGCTTCTGTTATTGCCGCTGCTTTAGCAATTGGTTTAGCCGCTATCGGTCCTGGTATCGGTCAAGGAAACGCTTCTGGTCAAGCAGTAGCGGGTATTGCTCGTCAACCCGAAGCTGAAGGTAAAATTCGGGGTACTTTACTTTTAACCCTAGCCTTCATGGAATCTCTAACGATCTATGGCTTGGTAGTTGCTCTCGTATTACTATTTGCTAACCCATTTGCCTAATATTTTTTAATCTCTAGAGGCGCGTCGAGCGCGTCTCTAGCTGGAACGAATGCAGTTGCAATTCCTATTGGCTCAATAAAAAAATGTTTGATTTTGATGCTACCTTGCCCTTGATGGCAGTGCAATTTTTGCTGTTAACCCTCTTGTTAAACGCAGTTTTCTATAAGCCTCTAACCAAGGCACTAGATGAAAGAGACCAATATATTCGTCAAAATGAGGCTGATGCTCGCGAACGCTTGACTAAAGCCGAGCAATTAATCAAGGAATATAACAGGCAAATATCTGAAGCCCGTCGAGAGTCTCAAGCTATTGTAGAACGAGCTCAAGCAGAAGCAAGAAACATTGTCGCTCAGAAAATTGCCGAAGCCCAACAAGAAGCTCAGGCAGAGCGAGAAGAAGCCGCACGAGAAATTCAACAGCAAAAAGAAGCAGCACTTGCTACTTTAGAGCAAGAAGTAGATGTTCTGTCTCGTCAAATCCTAGACAAACTACTAGGACCAGAGCTAGTTAAATCATAGCGTAGGGGACTAGACTAGACCGGGGAGCGATAATGTTGAAGAAGGAGACAGCAATTCACCGAGTCAGGACGGGGCGTACAAGAAGGTCGTCACGAACTGCCACTAGTTAAAAACCTCGGAGTAGGTTAGCAGGTAAGCCGCGCCGTCGGACAGTGCGGAACCTGCCACCAGTAAATAAAGATTTTACTGGGGAGCTTATAACCAATTATTTTTACTTCTGAATTCTGACTCCTTCTTAGATAAGGTAAAAATTAAGATCTAGCTATGATAGGGACTCTATTATTTTTAGCAGAAGCGCATGCAGAGGTTGAGAGTGGTTTCGGTTTAAAGCTAGATATTCTAGAATCAAACCTAATTAACCTCGCAATTTTGATTGGGTTGCTGTTTTATTACGGCAGTAAAGTAGTTGGCAATATCTTGGATCAAAGAAAAACAAAAATTGCCCAAAGAATTCAAGAAGTAGAACAACAACAACAGCAAGCTGCCGCTACCCTTGCAGAAGAACAGCAAAAATTAGCCCAAGCCCAAGCAACAGCAAAAAACATTATTCGAGAAGCCGAAGCTAACGGACAAAAAGCCAAAGAAGCAATTTTGGCTAGAGGTCAGCAGGAAGTTGAGCGACTCAAAGCTACAGCAGCACAAGACCTTCAGACCGAGCAGGAAAGAGCGATCGCCGAATTAAGACAGCGAGTTGCTGCTTTAGCTATAAAGCGAGCAGAATCTCAATTGCGAGAGATGCTTAATGAAGAAGCACAACAAAAATTAATAGACCGAAGCATCTCTCAATTAGGAGGTAGTCGATGAGTACGACTTTAATTAGTAGCGAGATAGCAGAGCCTTATGCCCAAGCTTTAATGTCATTGGCTCAGGAACGTAATTTAACCGAACAATTCGGCGAACAATTCCGCGCTTTGGACTCTTTATTTGAAGAATCTCCAGAGTTTGGCGAGTTTATTGCCAACCCGGTAATCAAAGCAGAGGATAAAAAATCCGTCTTGCGGCGGGTGATGGATGATGAAGCTAATCCTTACCTGATCAACTTTTTGATGTTGCTGGTAGATAAACGGCGTATTATTTTCCTCAAACAAATTACCGAGCAATTTCTTAACCTGCTGCGGCAGCTCAATCAGACAGTTTTGGCAGAAGTAGTTTCGGCGCGAGAACTAAATGAAGAGCAAACAAGAGCCGTTGCGGATAAAGTAAAAAGTATTACTAACGCCCGGGACGTAGAATTGAAGACCAGTGTTGACCCCGACCTCATCGGAGGAGTAATTATTAAAGTAGGCTCTCAGGTACTGGATGCTAGTTTGCGCGGACAGTTGCGTCGCATTAGTACGAACCTGCTTGGTTAAAAGACAGCTTGGATAATTTAAATTGGGACATCACTGGTAAAAAATAACTTACAACTAAAAAGTAGCAACTGATTAAGGAATATGGTTAGCATCAGACCCGACGAAATTAGCAATATTATTCGCCAACAAATTGAATCCTACGACCAAGAGGTTCAAGTTGCCAACGTAGGTACGGTTTTGCAGGTAGGAGACGGTATCGCCAGGATTTATGGTCTGGAACAAGCAATGGCAGGGGAATTGGTAGAGTTTGAGGATGGGACTGTAGGTATCGCTCTCAACCTTGAAGAAGACAATGTAGGCGCGGTACTGATGGGAGATGGCTTCGGTATTCAAGAAGGCAGTACCGTCAAAACTACAGGCAAAATTGCTTCAGTTCCCGTAGGCGAAGCCCTTATTGGTAGGGTAGTAGACGCGCTGGCACGTCCTATCGATGGTAAGGGAGATATTAATACAAATGAAACTCGTTTGATCGAATCCCCAGCACCTGGAATCATCGCCCGTAAATCTGTTTGTGAACCCCTACAAACAGGCATTACGGCGATTGACGCAATGATTCCCATCGGTCGCGGTCAACGGGAGCTAATTATTGGCGATCGCCAAACAGGAAAAACTGCCGTAGCGGTAGACACCATCATTAACCAAAAAGAAGAAGACGTAATTTGTGTTTACGTTGCCATCGGTCAAAAAGCTTCTACGGTTGCTCAGGTAATTGACACCTTACAAGGAAAAGGTGCCCTCGATTACACTGTCATCGTAGCAGCTAATGCCAACGAGCCGGCAACTCTTCAATATCTCGCTCCCTACACTGGTGCGACTATTGCCGAATACTTTATGTATAAAGGCAAGCACACTCTGGTAATCTATGACGATTTGACCAAACAAGCTCAAGCTTATCGGCAAATGTCTCTGTTGTTACGTCGTCCCCCAGGTCGGGAAGCATATCCTGGCGACGTATTCTATCTCCACTCTCGCTTGCTGGAGAGAGCAGCTAAACTCAATGACGAATTGGGTGGCGGTAGCATGACTGCACTGCCAATTATTGAAACTCAAGCTGGAGACGTATCTGCCTACATTCCTACTAACGTCATTTCGATTACTGACGGTCAGATCTTTCTCTCTAGTGACCTGTTTAACGCTGGTTTCCGTCCGGCAATCAACGCTGGTATCTCCGTATCTCGTGTAGGATCGGCGGCTCAAACCAAAGCGATGAAACAAGTAGCGGGTAAACTGAAACTAGAATTGGCGCAGTTTGCCGAACTAGAAGCATTTTCTCAATTCGCTTCCGACTTGGATGCAGCTACTCAAGCTCAGTTGGCACGGGGTCAGCGTTTGCGGCAAGTGCTCAAGCAACCGCAAAATTCTCCTCTATCTGTAGCAGAACAAGTAGCGGTAGTATATTCGGGTCTCAACGGCTATCTCGATGACATTCCGGTAGACAAAATATCTAGTTTTAGTGCTGGATTGCGAGAATACCTAAAGTCGAGTAAGGCAAAATACGGAGAAATCATCGCCTCTGAGAAAAAACTGACTGACGAGGCAGAAAATCTTCTCAAAGAAGCCATCTCCGAATACAAACAAACCTTCCTGGCAGTAGCCTAACTTTAGTAAACAGTTAGCAGTTAACAGTTATCAGTTGTTGACTGTGGACTGTTCAATTAGGAAACAGAATACAGGAGTCAGGAGTCAAGAGATTTTTTATTATGATTTCTGTACGAGCAAACGGCAGGAAAGCCCCTACTGACTCCTTCTTTAATGGGGATCTTAAACCCAATTTTTTCTTACTCCTGAATCCTGACTTCTGACTACTGATTAAATAACTGTCGCTCATCATTAATTTATAGTTAAAAAAATGGCTAATCTAAAAGCTATTCGCGATCGCATTCAGTCAGTTAAAAACACTAAAAAAATCACCGAAGCAATGCGCCTAGTAGCAGCAGCTAAGGTACGGCGCGCTCAAGAACAAGTAATTTCGACTCGCCCCTTTGCTGATAGCTTGGCACAAGTTCTCTACAACTTACAAGGTAGACTTAGATTTGAAGAGAGCGAACTGCCCTTGCTCAGGCAAAGAGAAGTTGACTGTGTGGGTCTGCTGGTCGTTACTGGCGATAGAGGCTTGTGCGGTGGCTACAATACAAATGTTATTCGTCGTGCCGAACAAAGGGCAAAAGAACTAGAAGCTGAAGGACTAAAATATAAATACGTTTTGGTGGGACGCAAGGCAAAACAATATTTTGAGCGTCGTAACGCCCCCATAGATAAGGTTTTTGGTGGTTTGGAGCAAATTCCCACGGCTCAAGAGGCTTCCCAAATTGCCGATGAACTATTGTCGCTGTTTCTTTCTGAGACGGTAGACAGAGTGGAATTAATCTACACCAGGTTTGTCTCCCTGATTAGCTCGCGACCGGTAGTCCAAACCTTGCTCCCATTGACACCTCAAGGATTGGAAGTAAGAGATGATGAAATCTTCCGTCTGACTACCCGTGGTGGAGAGTTCCAAGTGGAACGGGAAAAGGTAACGACGACAGTAAACGCCTTTCCTCAAGATATGATTTTTGAACAAGATCCGGTGCAAATTCTTAATTCTTTGTTGCCGCTGTATCTAAATAACCAGTTACTGAGAGCTTTGCAGGAATCAGCCGCAAGCGAACTGGCAGCAAGGATGACAGCAATGAATAATGCCAGTGAGAACGCCTCGGAATTGATCGGCACTTTAACTTTGTCTTACAACAAAGCAAGACAAGCAGCCATTACCCAAGAACTGCTAGAAGTGGTTGCTGGTGCCAACGCTCTGTAAGTAACGATTTAGCAAATTCCCCCAAGCGTCTAGATTTATCTAGACGTTTTTTTGTGGAAAGATTTCTGCTGCCTATTTTGGAAAAAAACGATATTGAAGCGATCGCCAAATAACTGGCAACAAGAGAAAAACTCTCGTTACGATAGTCTGTCAAGAGCAAAAAAAGACAGAAACGAGAGTCATGGGTAAATTATATCGTACCGATCCAGGTAGATTAGCAATTGGGAGTTACTTCAAAGAACTAGTTCCACCAGAGATCGCCAGGTGGTCGACCCAGAACATTAGATATGCGGGCTGTGGTTAATGCCATCTTTTATTTACGTTCAGATACTGTTCAGGGTTTTAAGGTTCTTCCTCACCGTTGGGTAGTTGAACGTACTTTTGGGAGGACTGGGCGCGGAATTTAGTTCCCCGCATGAAGTCCGTTTGGTTGAACTGGTCTAAACAATAACTTCGATACCGTTGTTGAAAGCATTTAGATTTGGTTTATTATCGAGCGTAACCAACACTTCAGATCCGGCAAAACCTCCACCATCGCTGTCAAAATACAAGTTTCCATTACCACTAAAGTATCTGAAGCCAGCGTTGTTGCCAAGACCTCCAAACCCGAGAACAAAGAGATTCGCAGGCAAATCGCCAACGGGGAGAGCGTTTGCACCGCCAGTAGGATTGAAGCCGGCCTTGCTCACTTGGATTATGTCTCTGTCGGCATCAAAGATATCGTAATCGGTAATTCGATCTCTCCTTTCACTTATAGAATTAAAGCGAAATACATCTCGATCGAGGTTGCTACCACTTGTAAGAATATCGTTACCTAAACCGCCTACGAGGGTGTCGTTGCCCAACCCACCATTGAGGGTGTCGTTGCCCAACCCGCCATTGAGTCTGTCATCGCCATCCCCGCCATTGAGGGTGTCGTTGCCCAACCCGCCAAAGAGGAAGTCATTGCCATCCCCGCCATTGAGTCTGTCATCGCCATCCTCGCCATTGAGGGTGTCGTTGCCCAACCCGCCAAAGAGGAAGTCATTGCCATCCCCGCCATTGAGTCTGTCATCGCCATCCCCGCCATTGAGGGTGTCGTTGCCCAACCCACCATTGAGGGTGTCGTTGCCGCCATTGCCTTGTAAGTTGTCATCGCCATCCCCGCCATTGAGGGTGTCATCGACGGAACCACCATTGAGGATGTCATTGCCATTCCCGCCATCGGCGACAATATTAACGGCAGTCAGATTAGCATTAAGGCGATCGTTGCCATCGTTACCATTGAAGGTGACTTTCTGCACGTCAGTCCCAGCTAGGCTGTTCACGGTAAAGGTTTCGTCGCCTCCAAGTCCGTTAATCTCGAACTGTTCGGTATCGTCCACATCTAGAGTAATGGGAACTAGGTTAAGTCGTTGAAAGATAGCTCGTCCGCCGTCGGCTTGCAACTGTAACTGGTCTCCAAGGGCAACAGAGCCATTAAACACGGTCGTGTCATTACCAGCACCACCTCGCATGGTATCGCTGCCATCTCCGTCGTTCCAAATCATGCGATCGTCGCCAGCACCGCCTTCAAAAACATCACTGCCCCTGTCGCCGACGAGGATATCGTTGCCATCCCCGCCATTGAGTCTGTCATCGCCATCCCCGCCATTGAGGGTGTCATTGCCGGCATTGCCATTGAGGATGTCGTTGCCACCCCCGCCATTGAGGGTATCATTGCCGGCATTGCCAAATACTGTATCGGGAGCATTTGAAGGAAACCTTGAAGGAAACCCTGTAACGCCAGGTGAAACAAAACCTGGGGTAATTGTGTCGTTCCCTGGGGTGCCTCTTATGATAGCCATTTTGTTTATCTCCTAGTTTTTAAGTTCTTAGTCTTTAGAGTTGTTAGGAAATAAAGCCAAAAATCCTTGAAAGCCAGATCTAGCAAGCATTTCACTCGCTCATAGTCAGAATTGCTCTAATCTAAGCAGTATAAAGGTTTTGGCGATTTTAAACGCTATTTCCCAACAGGCTCTATTGAGAGAAAAATGACTTATGCAATTGAAAATATTATTCTTGACCGTCTACACTCAAACCAAAAAAACGCGACTTTCTAATATGGTAGACATCAGAGCTGCTGCGGAATAAGAACCTAAATCAGTCAAAACGTTTACTGTGCAATGATTTCAGCTAATTTGTTACTGCAAAGTCTGAAGTCATTGGTACAAGGGTTTTTCAGCGTTTTTTTGCGTTATCTCGCAACAAGTTTATCCTAAAAAAATTAGATTTTTGCTCTAATTTGCATTTTTGATACGATTTATACAATATTTATTTTAAATTTTGGTACTCTACGGCAAGTAAATATCTTTAAAAGAATTAACAGTTTTTTTTGTATATTAAGTAACGTAACGACAGCTGTTTAAATTTTTCTCACTTTCCTAGTTGGCGATCGCCAATCTGATACTATTGAGAGAATAATTTCTGACTTTTCAGACATCTTCTAAACTCCAGTTTAATTCTGAAGCAGGAAAGCGATCGAGTGCATCTTGAAGATGTTTAACTAAAGTGGTTGGTGGTAGAGGACCGATAATGTGATGCCAGGGTAATATTGCCTCAGTTTGCCAGTCAGTATGGACGTAGTAATCCAGCTCAGGAATCTGTCCCCGTAATTGTTTGAAGGCACGCTTGTAACTACCGAGAGAATCGCCGTACTCTCGGGTTAATTTGAGCAGTTGAGACAGACGGCGATCGCCCCTAGAAATTAAAGCTTGAATTACCGACCAATTATAGCTTTCAGGACGAAAATCAATACCGCGCGATCGCAGTTGTTTTTCTAACCATTTCAACCGCTGCTTTGCTTCTGGATTGACACCAAACCATTGAAAGGGAGTATGGGATTTAGGCACAAAAGTACTGCAACCAAGAGTTAAACGTAAACCAGGAGCAGCTTTTTTAAGTTCTTGCATCATTTCGACCGTCTGTTCCACATCTTCCCCGGTTTCTCCGGGAACACCTACCATACCGTAGAATTTTATTCCTTTTAACCCCCCTGCTTTAGCATTAATGGCAGCTTGAATAATCTCGTCATTACTAAGTTTTTTATTAATAATTTGTCGGAGTCTTTCCGAACCGCTTTCAACAGCAATAGTAATGGAACGAGTATCTTTTTGGCTTAGAGTTTTGGCTAATTTTTCGGTAACTGTATTGGTACGGACAGAAGCGATACTGAGACGAACGTTATCGTATTTGGGTTGAGATAAATAATCCAGCAGAGTTTCAAATTCTGGATGTTGCGTTACTGATGCACCCAATAATCCCAGACGATTAGTTACTGTCAATCCTTTCTCGATGGCTGGAATAAGAGAACCTTCTAAGGAAGCAGTACGGAAAGGTAGAGTTAGATAACTTGCCAAACAGAAGCGGCACATCTCCGGACAACTGCGTACTACTTCTACCATGTAAATATTTTCCCAAGCAGCTTTTTCGGTAACAACCGTAGAAGCAGACAGAGTATTGCCGCGATAGGTTTGTTTCTGTATCAGTGGTGGTATACCAGACTCTATCGGTTCGATAGACTTAATAGTTCCATCCTTACCGTGATAGGTAACCGCATATAAACTAGGAACGTAAACCCCTGGAATTTGAGCCAGATGTCGTAATTTCGTAGCGCGCACACCGCTTTTTCTTACTTGCTTATAGGCATCAATAAAATTATCTAGTAAATTTTCTCCATCTCCGAGCAAAATCACATCAAAAAAGTCAGCAAAAGGTTCGGGATTGGCAGTTAACACTGGACCCCCACCAAATACCAGCGGATGATTATCGTTTCTTCGTGCGCTATCAAGGGGAATATCTAAAGACTCCAATAGGTTAAAAATATTGGTATAGTCTAGTTCCCAAGAAAAAGAAAAACCTACCAGTTCGGGAGATCCCGCTATGCGGCTGCTGCTGCACCGCGGTAAAGATTCGCTAACATCGGTAAATAAGCGACTCACCTGTACATCCGGTCGCATGGCTAGAGTAGCCCAAACTATCTGATAGCCCAAGCTGGTTATGCCTACAGTATATTCGTTAGGAAAAGCAAAAATCGTAGGAATAGCATCGGTATGGGGAGAAGCAGGTTTAAAGAGAAGGCGTTCGCTAGCAAAAACAGTCACGAGTAATTTTATCTTGTGCTCAATATATTATCTATCTTCATCGTAACCTCCGAGAGACCCGACTCTCAGCCGTGAGACAAATTGAGGAAAATATTAATTATGCACCTTTGATTTAGAAAAAATTAGGTGTAGGGACGTTCCATGGAACGTCCCTACAGGAATTAGCAGTAAAAATAAATTGTTTTAACAAAATAGCTATGGTTACCACGACTAAACAACTTCCCATTCCTTCTTTTTTCAAACCGCAAAAAGTCGGAGAAGTCTGGCGAGTACCCTATCAAGAAAGAGCAGCACAAGCAAAAGCTTGGGCACAACAGCATAATATTGAATCTGCTGCCAAAGATCGAACTCGCATTTGCCTGCTGGCAATTGATATCCAAAATACTTTTTGCATACCTGAATTTGAATTATTTGTAGGTGGACGTTCCGGTACTGGTGCTGTTGATGATACTCTGCGGTTGTGCGAGTTTATTTATCGTAATTTGGGCGTAATTACCCAAATCGCCTCGACGATGGATACTCATACTGCTATGCAAATCTTCCATCCCGTTTTCTGGATTAATGATGCGGGCGAACATCCTTCCCCCAATTCCACGATTAGCCTTGATGATGTGGAACGGGGAGTTTGGAAAGTCAATCCTGCCGTAACTGATAATCTTGCCAAAGCTGACTATTTAGAATTGCAACAGTATGCTTTACATTACGTTAAGCAACTGAGCGAACATAGTAAATATTTGCTGACGGTCTGGCCTTATCATTCCATGCTAGGCGGTATCGGTCATGCTTTAGTTTCAGCAGTAGAAGAAGCAGCTTTTTTCCACAATATTGTTAGAAACAGCCAAACTCATTTTGAGATTAAAGGAGACAATCCTTTAACGGAAAATTATTCAGTACTCCAACCGGAAGTATTAGAAGATAGCAACGGCAGATCCATCGCCCAAAAAAATACTCGTTTTTTGGAAAAGTTACTCGATTTTGATGCAATAATTATTGCCGGTCAAGCCAAGAGTCATTGTGTTGCTTGGACTATTGAAGACCTACTGACAGATATTAAGGCACGAGACCCCAACTTGGCAAAAAAAGTCTATTTATTAGAAGATTGTACTTCTCCGGTAGTCGTTCCTAATGTAGTTGACTTTACCGAACAAGCCGATGCAGCCTTTGAACGTTTTGCCAAGGCAGGAATGCACATTGTAAAATCTACAGAGGCGATCGCTAACTGGCCGGATCTGCAAATAAATTGATACCATCCTATCTTTGACTTCTGACACTACTTATCAAATCTTAAGCTCATGCCCCCGACTTTGTCGTATATCATCTGACTGTGTCTTCGCACTCTTTGCGTGGTAAAGAGTGTCCGCTAAGTAGCGAGTAATAAAGGAAAATTTCATGATTGCAACAGCATCGTCTGCTAACCTACCTGCTTTAGAAACATTAAGATCGGGACTGCCAAATATTTGCGGTTGGGAAGCAGAAATTCAATCGGTAGTCAACCACGACGAACCAATCTTTTTGCCCTCTACCAATCTTCGTCTAGAAAATATTACAGCAGGATTTGCTTGCGCCCTCCACATGCATCAACCTACAATTCCTGCCGGTGCCAATGGCGAATTAATCAATAATCTTCAGTATATGTTCGAACATCCCAATGAAGGGGATAACCACAATGCAGGTACTTTTGCCTGGTGCTATAGCCGCATGGGAGATTGGATTCCCGAACTAGTACATAATGGATGCAACCCTCGCATTATGCTCGATTATTCGGGCAACTTGTTGTGGGGATTTCACCAAATGGGACGAGAAGATGTCCTCAACAACCTCAAGCGCATTGCTTGCGATCCTCAGTATCAGCCCTATGTAGAATGGTTGGGAACGATGTGGTCTCATGCTGTCATTCCCTCCACTCCCATTCCCGACATCAAACTGCACATCCAAGCCTGGCAACATTACTTTGCGGCTATCTTTGGCTACGATGCCCTGAAACGGGTAAAAGGTTTCTCGCCTCCAGAAATGAACCTACCCAACCATCCCGATAGCCTGTACGAATATATTAAAGCCCTCAAAGAATGCGGCTATCGCTGGCTATTGGTTCAAGAACATTCAGTAGAAAGGCTCGATGGTTCCCCATTGTGGCACGATGACAAATATGTTCCCAATAGTTTGATTGCCCGCAATTCTCAAGGCGAAACTATCAGTATTACCGCTTTAATTAAAACCCAAGGATCTGATACTAAATTAGTAGCCCAGATGCAACCCTATCATGAAGCCAAAGGTAGGGGTAAACAGCAAATTGGTAACGTTACCGTTCCTGGCTGCGTCAGCCAAATTGCTGATGGAGAAAATGGAGGTGTCATGATGAATGAATATGCCCGTGATTTTCAACCTGTTTGGTGTGACATTAAAGAGAATGGCAGAAGTACAACTGGTGTTGTTGGTATCAACGGTACGGAGTATATAGAATTACTCGAAGCAGCAGGAGTCAATCTGGAGGACTATCCCCCTTGTCAAGCTGTCGGACAACACAAGATTTGGCAAAGAGTTGACCCCGATAAAGCTACTCCCGAAGCAGTAGAAAAAGCCATTCAAGAATTAAAAGAAACCGATCGTCAATTTCATATGGACGGTGCTTCTTGGACTAATAATTTAAGTTGGGTTAAAGGTTACGAAAATGTTCTCGAACCAATGAATAAACTTAGTGTTTTGTTTCACAAAAAATATGATTCTTTAGTGGAACAAGACCCTTCAGTGACGAAGAGTTCTGATTATCTACAAGCATTGGTTTACACTTTGTTGTTAGAAACCAGTTGTTTCCGCTACTGGGGACAAGGTACTTGGACTGATTATGCGCGGGAATTGTATCAACGAGGTGAGGCTTTGCTTAGAGAATAGTTGTATTATTGACATCCTCCCGCCGCTAAATCAGAGATTGTAGCGGGGGATTCCTAAGACTCACGACTTAGGTTTCTGCTTCCTTCCCTTACGAGGATTTCGCCACTGGCTTCTAACACTATGGTTATCAGC
>JADEWQ010000066.1 GCA_015207585.1 Pleurocapsales cyanobacterium LEGE 06147
TTGATGATGTCAAATATAAAGTTGCTAATATTCTTAACTCCTTATCAGAGGATGTTATTCATTCTTTGACGGGTTGGCAATATATTTTAGATGCTTTATCTCTCTAGCTACTTTTGAGAATTGGTATAATTAAGCATTACACTTGAGTTCTATAATGCATCCCCTGGTCGATAGTTATTAGTTTTTAATTTTTTTTTTATATATAACTAAAGTTGTATTTGGAGATTTTTATTTTTGTCAAAATGAAAATTATTTAGATAATGCAGTTGGAAGAAAAATGGCAGATATTGATACCTGGATTAACGATCTGAGTGATAGCTTCAGTGATTTTGTCAGTGGACTCGATACAGACGAGATTACTGAGTTGAGAGATGACTTGAGCGATTTTGTCAGTGGACTCGATACAGACGAGATTACTGAGTTGAGAGATGACTTGAGCGATTTTGTCAGTGGACTCGATACAGACGAGATTACTGAGTTGAGAGATGACTTGAGCGATTTTATCAGCGGATTAGATACAGATGAGATTACTGAGTTGAGAGATGACTTGAGCGATTTTATCAGCGGATTAGATACAGACGAGATTACTGAGTTGAGAGATAGCTTCAGCGATTTTGTCAGTGGACTCGATACAGACGAGATTACTGAGTTAAGAGATAGCTTGAACTATTTATTTGACAATGTCGGAGATAGAAATATTAATTTCGGTACTTTGTCAAAAGATGAACTAAATATTCTTGATGACTCGGTCACTGTTTTTGCTCTTGATGGAGACGATCTAGTCAATGCCTCTCATAGTTCTGGAGATAACCTTCTCTATGGTAATAGTGGTAACGATACTCTAATTGGTAGCTTCGGCGATCGCCTTGTCGGTGGTGATGGCAACGATGTTTTATTTGCTGGCGCGAGTGCAAATATTCTTGAAGGAGGAGAGGGAAAAGACCAATTCTGGATTGTTGATGGCGAGGTTCCCCATAGTGCTCACCAAATTACTGATTTTGACCTCAATAATGATGTTATTGGCATAAGCGATTCGGAACTGAACTTTGAAGATCTTGCTTTCATACAAACCGGAAATAATACCCTAATTCGGGGTTCAGGTGTAGATTTGGCTATTGTAGAGGGAATTGAGCCAAGCGAATTTAACAGCGATCGCTTTTTCTTCACTTAAATAAAGCAATCGAATGAGAAGTGTCAAAACTCGATTCACCGATTGGCAGCCAAATCGAACAGTTGTTTATCCCGACAACTCTAGACAGAATATACACTTTGAAAGTAGTTACAAACAAGTAAAGGCGATCGCCTAGCAATTAAAGTAGAAAAAATTTAAGTAGGCGATCGCCATAATCAAATATCCGAGTCAACAATAGTTGCTATTTAAAAATTTAAAAGGCAGATTCAGCAATAATGAAAGAAATAGTAACTTTTTTCTTTGGCTTAGGCTTTGTTTTTAACGCTAGTTTATTCATTCCACAAGCAATTAGAATTTTCAGAAATAAAAGTGGTAGAAATATTTCTCTAATTACTTTTGCTGGTTTTAAATTCATCCAGCTAAACGGTTCTTTGTATGGTTATTATCAGAATGATTTTATTTTAATATACGGCAATTTAATTAGTTTTATTACTTGTGGAACCGTAACCTTATTAGCAACATACTATAGAAATAGATAATTTTGATGCATATATACATTAGCTGCTACCTTATCACTAACTATATATTATGAGAACCCCCCTAATTGTAAATTGTCCAACTTAGTTAGAAGTTCGCTTTCTCACCGCAGGTGCGCGTAGCGACCCTCCTGCTCAATGCAGTAGCAGGAGGATTTCACGCTCACATCAGTTAAAAAAGTAACAGTTGTTAATAGTAATCGGATTCCGGCTGAGGCATTGAAAGTTCAAAATTAGAGGGATCGCGTAAAAATTTAGTAGCTTCTTCCTCTAGACGATGGATCAAATAAGGTTCGAGTACATTGCTATGTCGGAGACAAGCAATGTATCCTTCCATATAAAGCCTAATTTCCTCAAAACGATAGCCTTTGTGCCATAAGTCGGTTATGGCATCAGTAAGTCTTTGATAGTAACGAATGGTTTGACTGTCTCGGAGCATCATTGTTTTTTCTAGTAGTTGTGTTTGGGTTGTCTAATATCGAACCAGTTTTTGTTTTTGACGAAGTTCGATCGGGTAAATGTGCGTTATCGACTTCGATTAAATTGTATTAATTATTTTTATTATGTTGATTACTAGGTATATTGTATCTTTTGTACTTATCCAAATTGAGACTAATTCCTTTTTAATTGCAGGAATGAGCTGTTTTTAGTCGAGTTTTTTCTCCAGTTATCAAACATGCTACCTAAGATTCGGGTGGACTTAATATATTTTCCAACCAGTACTTGTCAACTATCCCCTTAACAGTCAGCACGACTAAACGTCGAGAGTAAAGCGTTGAACAAGTTCAATTTTGGCAGGAATATTGTCAATACATCGATTGTACGACTGGAAAGACAATACCAAGCCTCTATAAATATTGAAGGATTACAAAGTTTGTGGCGATTGGATGCTAGTCATTACTCCATCGACTCCGATTTCCATCTTGCTCAAATTTAGTGTTCGGAGCGTGCTGGCAACCAATCCAAAGCAATTTTGAAATGAAAATTAAGGATGGTAACTTAGCTTATCTCAGTCATGCGTCCTTTCTCAAGAGGGCACAAAAAAAGTTCTCTAAAACTTTTTTGCAGGAGGAAATTCTCCCCCATAACGAGGAGTAAGTTCGGTAATCCGCCTGTCAATAGCCTTCTATTATAACCGAAATTATTTCATCATGAAAATAGTAAGAATGCTGTAATCAAAAGAACGATCTCCTTTTGAATTACCTAATTACCGATGGAAGATTAGCAATCAAACTTTTTTATTGCAAAGAAAAAATGAACTTTTTTTCCTAATCTAGCTTCTAAAACAATTAAGACATAAAGTTTCCTTAAATATTGCAAAAGTAACTCCGTCAGGGAGAAATCAGCAAATCTTCTTACTTACTCACGCGACTTTTCGTAGGTTCCAAGGAGTCATAACTGTACAAATGCCCACAGCCAAAATCGACAAAAAACAAACTAAGAAAACAAATTACTCTGCAGATATGGTGAGAGCTTATCTTCACGAGATTGGTAGGGTACCGTTGCTTACCCACGAACAAGAAATCGTTTATGGCAAGCAGGTACAGAAAATGATGACCCTGTTAGCGAAAAAAGAAAAACAAGAAAGAAAGCTTGGTAGAGAGCTAAGTCTAAAGGAGTGGGCTAGCGAAGTAAACCTGAGTGAAGCAGAACTCAACAGGGTCATACAACAAGGGCAGCGAGCAAAAAGAAAAATGATTGAAGCCAATTTGCGCTTGGTGGTAGCGATCGCCAAAAAATATCAAAAGCGCAATATGGAGTTTCTCGATCTGATTCAAGAAGGAAGCTTGGGTTTGGAGAGAGGAGTAGAAAAATTTGACCCGACTAAAGGTTATAAATTTTCTACCTATGCTTACTGGTGGATTCGTCAGGCAATCACTAGAGCGATCGCTCAACAAGCTCGCACGATTCGTTTGCCAATCCATATTACCGAAAAACTCAACAAGATCAAAAAAACCCAAAGAGAACTCTCGCAAAAATTGGGGCGCAGTGCTACTCCCGCAGAAATTGCCCGAGAGTTGGATCTAGAAACTTCTCAAATTCGTGAATATTTAAGCGTAGCACGTCAACCAATTTCTCTTGACGTACGAGTAGGTGACAATCAAGATACAGAATTATCCGAACTATTAGAGGACGATGGTGCTTCTCCGGATAACTACGCTACTCAAGAATTGTTACGCCAGGATCTATACGAGTTGATGGCGGATTTAACTCCCCAACAGCGAGAAGTAATTTCTCTCCGTTTCGGGCTTGAAGATGGTAAAGAACTATCTTTAGCCAAAATCGGTCAAAGAATGAACCTCAGTCGCGAACGGGTACGTCAGCTAGAACATCAAGCTCTTGCCCACTTAAGAAGAAGGCGAGCTAATGTGCGCGAATATATCGCCAGCTAAGTAATTATTTTATAGTCTGGTCTGCGAGCGGTTATTATAGAACGAAAATGCAGACCCTTCTATGATCGAAAATAAAGAAATGGATACAAGCCCCTGCTAAATGCCCTAGTATTTTAGCGGGGGCTCGTGCCAAAATAACCATCGTGTCGTACCAAAAGGTCTGGAACGGTGTCAGCTAGACCTAGAATTACTCAAAAATGTGGTGTAGGAGTAGATAATGACACTTTTAAACGAAACTTATTATGGGCAAGACAGTAAAAATTCCTCTACTGGTATGAATGGCAGGGGTACTCCTCTGAGTTCATCTCTCAGTGCGGAAATAATACAGGGTTGGTTAATTGACAAACTAGCTCAATTATTGGAGATTGACCCCCATGAAATAGATGTTCAACAAGATCTTAGCGAATATGGCTTAGATTCAGTAGAAGCAATTAACCTTTCTGGAGAATTAGAAAAACTCTTGGGTTGTCGGCTTGCCCCCACTCTACTGTGGGATTACCAAAATATCGAAACCCTAGCTCGATATTTAGCTACTCGCGCTGTTGTGAATCATCAGAGCGATTCTGCCTCCGAAGCCGTTGATGAATTATCGTCGCCTAGCCAAACTCAGACTGGAGCAGAAAACACCAAGAATATAGTAATTCCGCCAGAGTACTATCGTTTTGACTATTTTCCAGAATATCAAAAATTGCAAGCGCAATTGGAACAGGTTCAAGCCTTAGGCAATGGTAATCCCTTTTTTATGCCTCATGAGGGGGTAGTCAAAGACAAGACGATTATTGGTGGCAGAGAACTAATCAATTTCGCCACTTATAACTATATTGGCATGTGTGGTGACCCCAATGTATCCCGAGCTGCCAAACAGGCGATCGAGCAATACGGTACTTCTGCTTGTGCTAGCCGTCTTATTTCTGGAGAAAAACCTCTCCATCGGGAACTAGAAAAAGAAATTGCCGATCTAGTCGGAACGGAAGACAGTATTGTTTTTGTGGGCGGTCATGCTACTAACGTTACCACCATCGGTCATTTGTTCGGTCAAAATGACTTAATTCTCTATGATGCTCTCAGTCATAATAGTATTCTGCAAGGATGCTTTCTTTCGGGGGCAAGTTTAGTCGCTTTTCCTCACAATGACCATAAAGCATTAGAAGAAATACTGCGCGCTCGCCGTCACAGCTATCAACGAGTCTTGATTGCCATCGAAGGCGTTTACAGTACTGATGGAGATATCCCCGATCTACCTAAGTTTATCGAGCTAAAAAAACGTTATCAAACTTTTTTGATGATCGATGAAGCCCATTCTATTGGCACTATTGGTAAGGGTGGTCGCGGTATAGGAGAATTATTTAATGTCGATCCCGACGATGTGGATCTCTGGATGGGCACCCTCAGTAAATCTTTTGCTAGTTGTGGAGGTTATATCGCAGGCTCTAGCGCTCTAGTAGAATATCTCAAATATACTGCCCCTGGCTTTGTTTTTAGTGTGGGGATGTCTCCTCCTAATGCTGCTGCTACCCTAGCAGCCATTCGTCAGCTTAAAGCAGAACCGGAACGAGTAAGCCGCTTGCAGGAGAGAGCCAAACTCTTTCTCACTCTAGCCCGAGAAAGAGGCTTAAATACTGGGATGAGCAAAAATTCTCCGGTAATTCCCATTATTGTAGGCAAATCCTTACAATCGATTCAACTGTCTCAAAATCTCTTTCAGCGTGGCATCAATGTTCCTTTTATGATTTATCCGTCCGTACCGCAAAATGCTGCTCGCTTGCGGTTTTTTATTACCTGCAATCATACCGAGGAGCAAATTAACTTTACTATAGATACTCTAGCTGAAGAACTAGCTAAATTGACACGAGGCTGATATATGTAGCAGAGACGGCTAGGGTCCGTCTCTGCTGCTTCAGGAAAAAGATTTTACCTCTTCTTCTCCAGTGTTGGCAATAATTTTAATTTGTTGTTGTTCGGCTAACAATTTAGGTTTAACGTAGAGATTTTCTAGCAGTACGGCTCCCCCAGCTACCCAAGGCGGAACGATTAATGCACCCAGAATTCCTAATACCTGCGCTCCTCCTAAGACAGCTAAGAGTTGATAGAGGGGATGAACTTTGACAGAAGAACCGACTAAAAGAGGATCGAGGACGTAGGTTTCTATATTTTGAATGACAATAAACAAGAGTAAAACTTCCACAAAAGTCCATCCCCCTTGGGCGATCGCCACAATTAAAGGGGGAATTGAGCCTAAAACCGGACCGAAAAACGGAATTAAATTGGTAAAACCAGCAATTACGCCTAAACCGAGAGCTAATTCTGACAGTCCTAAAAATCCCAAACCAATGCTAATAGCTACGCCCAAAATGGCAGAAACTAAGATCCGCCCCTGAATATAACCTCCCATCCGTTGACTAACTAGGTTAATTTGGGCAGCCAAACGCTTGTCCCACGGTTGAGGAAATAATCGGACGATATCTTGGAGCAATTTTTCAGCACCAGACAACATATAACCAGACAATAGTAAAGCCAACGCTACACTAAATACGCTGCCGATAATACCTCTAGTCACCCCATAGGAACGGATTACTAACTGTTGACTCGAACGAATTGCCCAAGCAGTTAAAGCCTGTGGATCGAATAACTGACTAATTAAACTAGGATTTCCTGGTTCGCTCATGCCAAAGCGCATGGCAAGATTATCCAGTAGCAGACGCAAAGATTCTAAATAAGAGGGTAGTTTGCGGATGAGACGTTGAATTTGTTCTGCCACTGTCGGACCAATAAGTAATCCAAAACCAGTCAAACCAGCTATTAATCCCAAATACACAATCAGTACTGCCAGCCAACGAGGAAGGTTGAGCCTTTGAGTGCGATCGACAATGGGAGCCAAAGTAGCCGCAATGACAACGGCAATCATCAGCGTGACTAATAGACTTCTTAACTGCCATAACAGCACCAGCAACAAGCCAACTGCAACGAGCAGGATTAGATTAGACAGGGAAATAGTCAGTCTTTGCTCGGACATAAGATTAAGTGGGTGTAAATGAATATACAACCAAGATGAGGTATTAGGGGTTAGGTGTTAGGTAATTGATAATTGATAATTGATAGTTGGTAACTGGTGACTAGTGACTGGTAACTAGTAACTGGTAACTGATGACTGGTGATTGGTTTAGTTATCAGTTAGTACAACCGATTGAGCTGTTTGATAGTTGTTAACCAAACTAGAAACTCTAGTTTCATTTTGCTCTAAAGCAGCTTTAACAAAACCTAAAAATAGAGGATGGGACGTACTCGGACGCGAACAAAATTCTGGATGGAACTGAGTGGCGATAAAGAACGGATGATCTGGCAATTCGATAATTTCTACTAAACGACCATCGGGAGAAGTGCCACTAATTTCGTAACCCGTTTCTAAAAATAAGCTGCGATAGGCGTTATTAAATTCATAGCGATGACGGTGGCGTTCGTAGATTACTTCTTGCTGATAAAGAGAAAAAGTCAGAGTATCGGGTTTAAGACGACACGGATATAAACCGAGGCGCATTGTTCCTCCGAGATCGACTACATCGTGTTGTTCGGGCAAGAGGCTAATTACTGGATTGGGAGTTTCTGGATCGAATTCCGAACTGTTAGCCCTTTCTAAATGAGCGACATTGCGCGCCCATTCAATCACGGAACACTGCATACCCAAGCATAAACCGAGGAAAGGAATATTGTGTTGACGAGCATATTCGATCGCCATTACTTTGCCATCAATCCCTCGCAAACCAAATCCCCCCGGGACGATAACTCCATTTATCTCCTTAAGGTACTTTTCTACCCCGTAAGCTTCGATATCTTCGGCACTAATCCAACACAGATTAACTTCGCTATCGGTAGCGATCGCCGCATGACCTAAAGCTTCGACCACCGATAAGTAAGCATCGCTTAATTGCACGTATTTGCCGACGATGGCAACGTTAATTTTGGTTTTAGGAGAACTCATTCGCTCGACCAAAGTCCGCCATCCGTCAAGATTCGGCTGTCTTTGTTCTAGCTGTAATAATTCTAAGGTTTGTTGAGCTAATCCCTCTTGTTCCAACATGAGAGGAACTTCATAGATACTGCTAGCATCGCGAGAAGTAACTACTGCCTCAACTGGTACATCGCAAAATTCAGAGATTTTCTCTTTAATTCCCGGTTTGAGAGGGCGATCGCACCGACAGACCAAAACATCCGGTTGAATACCAATCGAGCGCAATTCTTTGACCGAATGCTGAGTGGGTTTGGTTTTCATTTCTCCTGCCGCCGGAATCCAAGGAATGAGAGTAACATGCATATAAACGACATTATTCCTACCCACATCTTTACGCAACTGCCGAATCGCTTCCATAAAGGGTAAAGATTCGATATCGCCTACGGTACCGCCGATTTCCGTAATTACCACATCAGAACCAGTATTTCTCGCTACCCGATGAATTCGTTCTTTAATTTCATTGGTAATATGGGGAATTACTTGTACCGTTCCCCCTTGATAATCTCCCCGACGTTCCTTATTAATTACTGCCTGATAGATCGACCCAGTGGTTACGCTATTGAGACGGGACATGGAGGTATCAGTAAACCGTTCGTAATGTCCTAAATCCAAGTCTGTTTCCGCACCATCATCGGTGACAAATACTTCTCCATGTTGAAACGGACTCATCGTTCCTGGGTCAACATTAATATAAGGGTCGAGTTTGACAATAGAGACGGAGTAATTGCGAGACTTGAGCAATCGACCCAAGCTAGCTGCTACAATTCCTTTTCCTATGCTGGAGACAACCCCACCAGTGATAAATATAAATTTAGCCATATCAATTCTGACAACTTATAACAGTTTAATAACAATAAAAATTCAACTTGTTTATTGTGCCACAGTAATCTAGCGATCTTTAAATTCCGCTCTGGTTATTGGAAAATTGGTCATTGACGCTCCATTTACCTGACGCTCGGCTACCAGGTAACGAAAAATGTATTCTACTATTTCTATTTGATTTTGTGCTGCTGCTGGAGATGATGCCCACACCGTTACTCCGTGATTGCGGATGAGTAAAGCCGGAATTTCAGGCGCAGACATGGAAAAGCGATCGCGTATCTGGGCGGCAATTTTCTCTACTTCCAAATAATTTTCAAATAGAGGCATTTCCACCCGAGGATTTTCTTCCCACACTCCCAATCCCTTCAACATTTCTAAGGGAGGTAAAGGAAGAGTTTCTCGCTCCGTAAAGTTAGAAACTAAATTGGCTTCCACTGAATGAACGTGAAAACAAACTCGGGCATTGGGAAAAAGAGAGTAAATAACTTGGTGAATGCTGGTTTCTGCCGAAGGACGATTGGTGGGATGAGGTGATTCTATTACTCGTCCGTTGAGATCGACCCGCACGAAATCGTGTTCTGTTAATTGTCCTTTATTTTTGCCGCTAGCGGTAATCCAAAAGCTATCATCATTGCGAATGGATAAATTTCCTGCCGTGCCTACCATCCAGCCTTGTCGATAGAATTGATGAGCGGCAGTAACGAGGAAAGAGCGTGGCTCGACGTTCATCAGGTTTAGTCTTGGCGTTGCAGATTCATAAAGATATACTCATTTAATCTTAATAGGAGCGTATAGCTTTTTGTTTTTTAATAATAAAATTTTTTGAAAATACACTAATTTACGCTTTATCCTGGTTAACTTTAATCAAATAGTCTTAAATATTTGCCGTGAAACTACAAGCTTTTCGCATACTTTTGGATTAGTAAAATTCTGCATATATCTACATTTTTTTAAAAAGCTAATAGCTACAGGCGCGTGTATTGAGGAAACCTCAATACTTTAAACGCCGTAAAAGCCAAGAGATAAAAGCTTTTAAATCTTGTTTTCCATCCAATTGATATTATAAGTAATTTACTCTTCTTTCTCTTCAAAATTCACTCCTTCATATAAATCTTTAAAAGCAATTTGAAAAGTAATTGAATTTAAAGAAAGAAAAGATTCTTCCCGGTCATATTCAGTGAGTACCCATTTTGCCTCGGGATTTTTAGCATACTGCATGACATAGTATCGATCTTGAGCAATTAAAATATACTCATTAAATTCAGGAATGGAGCGATAATACATAAATTTATCGCCTTGGTCATAGTTTTTTGTAGATTTAGATAAAACTTCTACAATTAGACAGGGATTCATGACAGTCGTTGTTCCCTTTTCTGCATACAAAGGTTCTCCCTTAATTACCATGACATCTGGATAAGTATATTGTCGATAACGGGGAATCCACAAACGAACGTCGCCTATATAAACATCGTATCCTTGCCCTTTAAGAGAAAATTTAAAGTAAGCAGCAAAATTAAGGGCAATTTTGTTATGGTTAGTCGTTCCTCCCGTCATTGGAATGATTTGTCCATTACGGTATTCATGTTTGTATTCCGCCTTTTCCTCTAGTTCGAGATATTCTTCTGGAGTGTAGTAGCGTGTTGGTATGGGAATTTGCATCGGTTTTGTTCTCAAACTCAAAATTTAATATTTAACTGCTAATTAACAGCATCTGTTTGCCACATTTGTTTTAAAGCATCGCGCACGTCAAAAAAGTCGTCCCAGGGGATATAGGGTTTATTTTCTGCTTCCAGATAACCGATGAGACGATCTCTAGCAAACACTATATCTGCTTTAAGAGCCATATTAATATCCGTTAGCGAATCGCCAATAGCGATCGCCTGACTGGCAGGATATCGTTCCATGACTTTGACTTTGGCTACTAATTCCGTATCCTCTTCAAAATCCGAACGAACTTGTAAATATTTACCAGTAGTATCTATATCTAAAGCAAAAATCGAGGCTACTTTGTCAATTGGAGGCAATCCATCTTGCGATCGCTTTAATACTGCTTCTACCATATCTCGTAAACCCCCAGAGATAACCACAAAAGGAACGCCTCGATGATTTAAAAAATCTAGCAATTCTGACAAACCAGGACGAATGGGTTTACTTTCAGCATAAGCAATTATCTCTGGATAACGTTGGGAAGGAATAGACTCTAGTAGTTGTCTTACTCCTTGTCTGAGGGTAAGCTTTCTAGCATACATTAAAGACATCAATTCTGCCGATAAAGCGGGAGCAAATTCTTTGAGCATTCCGGCAAAGGTTTCTACCGCAGTAATCGTGCCATCAAAATCACAAAAAACAACTTTTCGAGCGCTCATCATTAATCAGCTATAGGTCAATATAAATAATAAAAATAAATATAAAAATAAATATATTTAGAGCAGCTAACTATTTAAAGTGATGAAAAAAGAATGGCTCAATTTTGTTTTTCTAGCAATATTGGTAGCGCTTCTCCTAATCGGATGTTGGAATTTTGTGCTTGCTCCAGCATCGGACAAGCAAATGCCAGTTTCTATTAGGCTCGGCGGTTGGGGAGCCAGTCCTGCCGAGCAAACATTATTACGACAAGTACTTCAGGACTTTGAAGCCAAATATCCCGACATCAAGGTCAAGCATGAAATTATCGCCGATCAATATATGGATGTTATCAAGACTCGGTTGATTGGAGAAGCAGCACCCGATGTTTTTTACCTAGATATATCTGAAGCTCCCTTTCTAATGAGTCAAAACGTTTTGGAGCCACTCGACCCTTACCTCACGCCTGAATTTGATTTAGCTGATTTTGCAACACCTTTACTAGAGTCTTTTCGTTATCGAGAGCGGCTTTACGGTCTTCCTAAAGATTATTCAACTCTTGCTCTCTTCTATAATAAACAAGCTTTCGCTGCCGCAGGTCTAACTGCTCCTCCCAGGACTTGGGAAGAACTGCTAACTTACGCCAAGCAGTTGACCGTTGACCTTAACCAAGACGGCAGAATTGACCAATATGGTTGTGGTGTACTTCCAGATTTAGCTCGTCAGGTTTACAAAATCGAAGCTTTTGGCGGTCAGCTCGTCGATTCTAACGGTTACGCCGCTTTTGCTACAGAAGCAGCACTTCAAGGGCTGCAACTATTAGTGGATCAATATCGCCTGGATCGCTCTTCAGCTTTACCTTCCGATCTAGGAACGAACTCGGTAGATGAAATGTTTGGACGGGGTAAAGTGGCAATGATAATTACCGGCAATTGGACCATTCCTTACCTTAACGAGACTTTTCCAGATCTCGAATTTGGTGCCGCTGAAGTACCTAGCATCAACAATAAGCCGGGAACAATGCTCTTTACTGTTGCTTATGTCATGAATAAACAAGCCGAACATAAAGCAGAAGCCTGGCAACTGATTTCTTATTTGACTGGTAAAGAAGGCATGCAAAAGTGGACGAGTACTGGGTTTGCCCTGCCAACTCGTCAGTCTGTGTTGGCAGCCTTAGGATACGCTCGAGACCCCTTACGTGCTCCTCTGATAGCAGGAATTGACTATGCTACGCCCTGGCAGGGAGGAAAAAATCTCTCAATCGTTGCCACTAACTTTAACAATCAGTTGCTCAGTACCATGCTGGGAGAGCAGCCACTAAAGCAGGCGATGGTCAGAGCGCAGGAAAGTGCTAATCGACAGATTAGAGCCAATGAGTAGGGGCGATTGGCCAATCGCCCCTACATAATCATATGTTTTTTATTTGGAATAACTATAAATTTACAGTCTTTACAGTTATTTCAACCAACTTTAGGCAAATTCGTCTACAGTAAATATTAAATATTGCAGAATCAGTTGAATGAGCAAATTTGTTAGGAATTAGAAGACGGCGGGATCGCAACGACAAAGGTCTAACAGAAGATTTGACAGGATATCTATTTATGGCACCTAGTATTTTGGTGCTCGGTACTTTCGCGATCGCACCAATTTTTTATGCCCTCTTCCTTTCTTTTCAAAAAGTCCAGCTTTTGGGTGGCATTGAATATCAGTTTGCTGGCTGGCGTAATTTTGCTCGACTAGTTGAAGACGATCGCCTTGGGATTGCTTTAAGAAATACTGCAGAATACGTTGCGATTGTCGTTCCGACTCAAACTATTCTCGCCTTAATTCTGGCAGTTACGCTCAATGCTGGTATTAAAGGAAAAAACTGGTGGCGCATTATCTACTTTTTGCCAACAGTTACCTCTTCAGCGGTTCTGACGCTAATTTTTATGTGGATTTACAATACGGACGGTTTGCTCAATCATTTTCTCGCTTTTTGGGGACTGCCTACTTATAATTGGCTGGGCGATCCGGCAGTTGCTCTCAAAGGCATTATGCTGATGAATATTTGGTCGACGGCTCCTTTTTTTATGGTAATTTATTTGGCAGCATTGCAAGATATTCCCAAATCCCTCTACGAAGCAGCAGCATTGGACGGCGCCAACCAATGGGAGCAATTTTTTTGTATCACTTTGCCTTTACTCAAACCAGTCACTTTTTTTGTAGTTGCCATTGGCGTAATTGGAACATTTCAACTCTTCGACCAGTCTTATATTTTTTCTGGCGGTACTGGTGGCCCCAACAATGCCACTCTTACCATAGTACTTTTAATCTATCAAGCCGTCTTTCGAGATTTACAGATGGGCTATGCTGCAGCGATCGCTTTTTTGTTGGCGGCGATAATTATCTCGATTACCCTAATTCAGCGGCAGTTTTTGGGGAGTGAAAAGTTTGATTGACCGAGGAGAATGATTGGCTAGGAGGCAATTACAATTTGACAATTGGCATTTAGTTTGGTTCAAAGGACTAATATACGTCTTACTAATTCTCTATGCCGCAGTTACCCTCATTCCCTTTTTGTGGGCATTGTCAGCTTCGTTTAAGCCCTTATCCGAAATTGTCAGTGGAGAAATTAACTTCTTTCCCAGACATTTTACCCTCGAAAATTACAGGCAAGTTTTTCTGCGAGAGCCTCTGTTTCTGCGCTGGTTTTTTAATAGCGCGATCGTTGCTATTAGCGTTACTGCAAGCAATTTGTTATTTAACTCCATGGCTGGTTATGCCTTAGCTCGCCTTCAGTTTCGAGGTAGGGGTTTTTGGTTTTTTCTCGTCTTGGCTGTACTGGCAATTCCAATTCAAGTTACTCTAATTCCCACTTTTTTGATTCTCAAGTCATTTGGATGGCTCAATTCCTATCAGGGTGCGATCGTGCCGAGCATGGTTAATGCTACGTTTATTTTTATGATGCGTCAGTTTTTTGTCAATTTCCCCCAAGAACTCGAAGAAGCAGCTCAACTAGATGGTCTAAATCGTTTTGAGATTTTTTGGCAGATTGTTCTACCTTTAGCCAAACCCGCACTGGCAGCCCAAGCAGTTTTTGTGTTTATGAGCAGTTGGAATAATTTTTTACTGCCAATAGTTATCCTGTTTGAACCAGAAATGTTTACGCTGCCTTTAGGACTGAATACCTTTAAAGGACAATATATCAGCTATTGGAACTACATTATGGCTGCTTCTATGGTTTTTACGTTACCTGCTTTGGGTATTTATGCTTTTTTTAATCGTTACTTTATTGAGGGTATCGCCCTGAGCGGAAGTAAAAAGTAATATAAAATCCTTTTAAACAACCATAATATTGGTAGAGAAAGGCAGAGGGACGGGGCTTACAAGGGGGCGCGCCCGACGAGTCGAGCAGTTCACTGAATTCGCCCCACAGCCCCTCCAGAAGGCAGAAGGCAGAAGGAAAAAAAACAATTAAGGCAATCAGGTTTATTACAGCTAATTAGACGGATGTGATATAAATTGCTAGATTTTGTTAGCGATCGCATCTCCTGTTAATCAAGAGGGCAATTGTTTTCACTAGCTCGGAAGGTTCGATGGGCTTGGGAATATGTCTTTGAAAACCTGCTTGGAGAGCTTGTTTTTGGTCTGATTCTCCTGCATACGCAGTCAGCGCGATCGCAGGAATATTTCCTCCCCGCTCATGAGGTAACTGTCTCACCTGCCGTATTAGTCCGTAGCCGTCGAGCTCTGGCATACCAATATCGCTAATTAGTATATCTGGTTTGAATTGGTCGAGAAGGATTAATGCCTCTACTGCCGAAGCCGCTATCTTTACCTCTGCCTCATACTGTTGGAGAATGGCGATCGCCAACTCTCTCATATCGACTTCATCATCCACGACTAAAATTCGCAATTGGTTTAAATTCATAGTTTCAACCAAAAGTTCATTGTCTTGGCTTTCCTCTGCAGCGGAGGTTATCAAAGGTAATCTTACTTCGAAGGTTGCTCCCAATCCCTCACCCGGACTTTCTACTCTAACGGTGCCACCATGGAGTTCGACTAGATGACGCACGATCGCTAATCCCAACCCCAATCCACCAAATTTCCTGGTCGTTTTGCCATCCTCTTGACGGAAGTAGTCAAATACATGGGGAAGAAATTCAGGATGGATGCCTTTGCCTGTATCGCTCACTTGAATTTGAGCGTAATTAGTCATTTGTCCTTTGTCACTAGTTTTTTGTGATTTGTCAGTTGTAATTTGTCTTTCTTCTACCAATGACGAAGGATCGGCGATCGATGACAATCTAATTTCTACTCTTCCTCCACGAGGAGTGAACTTAACTGCATTGGAGAGCAAATTCCACACAACCTGTTGAAGGCGAGCCGAATCGCCCGATACCCGTCCGAGATCGGCTGTCAGTATTTTATAAATTTCGATTCCCTTTGCTTCGGCTGCCAACCGTACGGTTTCTATGGCACCTTCAATGACGGAAACTAAATCTACAGGACAAACATTGAGAACCATTTTGCCTCGTAGAATGCGAGAGACATCGAGTAAGTCTTCAATGAGTTGAGTCTGCAACTTGGCGTTGCGTTCGATAATTTCTAATGCCCGTTGTATTGTTTGTTCGTCATACTTGCCCCTCCGTAGAAGTTGAACCCAGCCCAAAATAGGATTGAGAGGCGATCGCAATTCATGAGATAGTACTGCCAAAAATTCATCTTTGATGCGGTTGGCTGCTTCTGCCTCTTCTCGAATTCTGCGTTCTTGTTCTAATAATCGTTCGCGCTCTATCTCCACCTGTTTGCGTTCGTGGATATTAGTGCTCATTCCTACCCAAGCATACACCTGTCCTTCAGCATCTAACATGGGGATGCCACGACCGGCAAAGTATTCGTAAGTACCGTCATACTTGCGAATTCGGTGCTCGACTTCATAAGGGCTTTTCGTCGCTACCGCATTCCACCACGCTTGTTTAATCTTCGGCAGATCGTCTGGGTGAATCGCCTCTTTCGATCCTGCTAGCAGTTCTTCTACAGATTGTCCGGTAAACTCCTCCCATCCTTGAATTTCAATGAACTGTCCCTGACTGTTAGCTCTCCAAACAATTTGAGAACTTGCCTTAACTAAAGAGCGATATTTTTCTTCACTTTCGCGCAAGGCTCTTTCTGTTCGCTTGAGTTCAGTGATATCCAACGAGCTTACTCCGACACCGAGCACCTCTCCATCCGGCAAACAGACGGGATAATAATTGACAAGACCATGTCGATATACTCCGGGAGGATTGGTTTCGCCGCTAACTTCTTGGTTTAATAACGGTTCTTTGGTTTCTATGACACGATTTATTGTTGCTTGAACATAAGGTGCCCAGGCAGGCAAAACTTCCCAAACCGTACGACCTAGGTGTTCGGCTAGCGGTATACCATTAGTTGCGGCTAGGGCTTCGTTGGCATAGATGTAGCGCAGATCCCCATCTAAGAAGGCCATGCCGATGGGCGAGCTGGCGAGAAAAGCATTGAGTACAGTTTCGCTCTTGCGAATGGCTAATTCCATCTCCTTGTGCTCTGAAATATTTACGGCAGCACAGGTTATGCCAATGATTTCGTCGTTTCCATCTTGCAACGGCTCGACTGTTAAATCGTAATAATAATCTTGTCCATTGCTGGCAATCTTAACCTCTTCCCGCGTCCCGATTCCAGTTTCGAGAACGCGACGTTTAATTTGGGTTAATATAGCAGTGTCATGACTGCTAAATAGGTAATCATCTCCTTTTCCGATCGCGTCGTCAATTTTGTAATTCAGGGCAGGATTATAAATCCAGGTGTAGCGTAGTTCTCGATCTTGATTAAAAACGGTAATCGGTGAGTTTTTTAAAGCAATATTTAAGCGTGCTTCGCTTTGTCGCAGAGCTTCTTCTGCCTGCTTGCGCTCGCTAATGTCCTGAAAGTAGATTGCCAATCCCTCTGGTAAGGGATAGACATGAACCTCAAACCAACGATTTAGATCTTTGAAGCCTTTGGTTTCAAAGTTAACCGCAATCTGTTCCGATACTGCCCGATGCAATTGCTGATAAATTTCACTATCTATTGCTTCGGGGAATAAGTCCCAAACACACTGTCCGATAAGTTTTTGCCGCTCTCGGTTCATTAACTGTTCTGCTCGACAATTGACGTAGGTAAACTGCCACTGTCGATCGAGGGCAACAAAAGCGTCGGTAATGCTTTCTAAAATATCTTTGATTTGCTGATGCGCCAGTCGGAGTGAATTTTCCATCTCCTTGCGATCGCTGATATCGTAAGTAGAACCGACAACGCGGATTAGTTGCCCATCGGGAGCGCAAATTAAGTAACCCCGATCCCAAACCTCAATCCAGCGACCGTCTTCGTGGCGAACGCGATATTCAAATTCGTAGCGATCTCTACCTTTGCCTTCTATTAGGGAATTCATAATCGGCTGAATGCGAGCGAGGTCATCGGGATGCATCCTCTGGGACCACCAATCGCTTGTTTGAGTACAAGCGTCCGGATGAACTCCAATTAGTCGATACAGTCCTTCGGAGCGATACACCGTGCCAGTCTGTACATTCCAGTCATAGACAATTCCGTTAACAGCGCGGGCAGCTAGACGGAATCGCTCGTCACTCAACCGCAATGCCTCTTCCGCTCGAATGCGTTCGGTGATATCCATAATACTCACCAACACGCTATCAAAACTTTCGGTTGCAGGTGGAAACGCGATCGTAAAAATAACCTTGAGTCTCTTCCCTTGTAGCGTTTGCAGAATGGTTTCTGCTTCAAAAAATGTTTTCCCTTCTGCAATAGTAAAGAGTTCTTCCATAAAGACTTCAAGGGTCTCTGGTAAGAAGAATCGATCGAGTGAAGTTAAGAGTTCCTGTTTATCCCTTGCTCCAAACATTTGTACTGTTGTCCGATTAACGTTAACGACTCTCACCATGCCAACAGCCTGTCGGACAAAGTCAGGATGTTCGGCAAAATACTGACGAAAATCCCGAACTCCTTGCTGTTTTAAACCCTCGATCGCTGTTTTGACCTCGGAAAAATTTTCTTCACAAATCGCTACGCCGGCAGTCTCAAAAATGTAGCGGTATCGCCGTTCTTGTTCCTTAAGGGCTTCTTCTGCACGAACGCGATCGGTAATATCAATGGACATCCCTGCCACTAATCGTTCTCCAGAAACATCTTGCAGAGGAAATTTGAAAGACATGTAATGATGTTCTCCATCTGCCAATTGAGCGGTTTCTAGTCTGGAAATTACTCTTTTTTCAGCAAGAACGACTAAATCATTTTGGCGAAATTTTCGTGCGTTTTCTGGGGGGAAAAAGTCAAAATCTGTTTTGCCTATCCAATTAGCACGAGTGCGATTAAATAAACGTTCGAGCGCAGCATTAACATAGACATAGCGTCCTGCTTCGTCTTTGATAAAAGCAGTTGCCGGACTATTATCCATAAACTTCTGGAACAGTCTTTGGTTTTGTTGCAAGGTTGCTTCGGTTCGCTTCCGTTCCATAAACTGACCGATTTGACTGCCAATCGCTTCCATCATCTGAAGCAAGTCTTCATCGAGTTTTTGAGGATGAGTGCTAAAACACTCGATTACACCTAAAATTTTCTTGCCGAGTAAAATCGGAAATCCAAAGACGGCGTGGAGTTCTTCCTTAGCTGCCGATGCGGCTCTAAGAAAGTTCTTATTCTCACCCAGTTCCGATATCCAAAGAGGTTTGCGGCTTTGCCAAATGCGACCTGGAAGCCCCACACCAAGGGCAAAAGTAGTTTGCTGATTGACCTCGATAAATTCCTGCAAATTAACTGAAGAAGTTTGCCAGCTATTGACGTAACGCAATACACGCTCGCGATTGTCTACGCTCCAAATAACCCCAAGTTCCCATTTCAAGCTTTCGCACAAGGATTGCAAAATGGCTGGAACCGCATCGACAAAGGTTGTAGCTTCAGCCAAAACACGAGTAACTTTATACTGTGCTTCTTTGCGCCGTTCTTCCTGCTTGCGTTTACTGATATCCCGAACTAACCAACGAAAGCCAGTTAATTCCTCTAGCTCGTTTCTGATAGGAGACACAGTAATAGCAGCGGGAAAGGAATCGCGTTTGGGAGATTTTAAGCTTAATTCTATGGTTTGTAGTTGGGGTTGTTGCTGTAATCGAGCGAGCAAATTTCTAAAAGCTTGGCGATCGCTATGAACAATATAAACAGCAAGAGGAGTATCAATTAAGCAGTCAGGCTCTATGGAAAGTAAAGCTGCAATCGCTCGATTTGCCTCCCGAATCATTCCCTCTGCATCGGTGACTGCATAGCCATCGGGTGCAAATTCAAATAAATCCTGGTATCGCTGCCGCTCTACTTCGGCTATTTGACGGGCATTTGACAGCTCTTCGTTTTGTACCCGTAGCTCTTCCTCAGTGACTTTAAGTTCCTCCAGAACCTGCTCTAATTCTTGATTGGTCGCTTCTAATTCTATTGTTTGTTGCTCTAACTCGTAATGAGTTTGGCGCAATGCCTCTTCGGTTTGCTTGTGCTGGGTAATGTCGAGGGAGATGGCAGATACTCCATTGGCAGAGGGATAGACCCTAAACTCAAACCAGCGTTGCCTTTTAGAACAAAAATGCTCGAACCGAACGGAAGTCTGTTCGGCTAAGGCTCGATGAGATTGAGTATAAATGTCAGTGCCAACTAAATTGGGCAACAATTCCCAGACATTTTTGCCCAAAATATCCTCTTTTAAGATACCGAGCAATTCGGCTTGTCGATCGTTGATGTAAGTGCAGTGCCACTCGCAATCGAGCACCCAAAATCCATCGTCAATACTCTCTAGAATGCTTTGTCCTTGTTTTTCTATTGCTGCGATTGTTTTCCCGTCCTCGGTCATTTTCTTCTCCCTTCTGCTGCCAAATCTTTCTCCAAAAGCTGTTTTTTTGATACTGATTTGATACCGAAGCGTTTTAGAAAAAAAATGGCTGAGTTAAGCCAGTTCGAATCTGTCTCAATTTAAGCCCTATCAGTAGAGAGGACTGCATGAGATTGTTGTTCCAGCAAGCGATCGTTTTATCTATAATACTTGGAACTATGGTTAACCGCTCCCGCATCAATTCGGTTAACTTCCTGAATCGACAAGCTCGTTCGCGGATCGGGGAGTTTAGAGAAACCTGCATTTGTTGGGCGCAATTTACCATAAGCTATCAATAATTATCATCCTAATAAAGATATATACTTATCTTTCCTCAGACTGATTTTGTGAATAGGCGACGATTGTAGCTGTAGTTACTAAATCTGACCAAAATATTCGTAATTTGTAATTCTTAATGCCGAGGCTGATAGTTCAACATTGCTCTGAGAGGACATCCCAAAGTAGTGCCAAGCCAAGTACAAAATTTTTTCGCCTAGTTAATTACTATTAATTTTAGAGCGATCGCCCGATTTGAATTAGAGACCTAAGATCTAAAGCTCTTAATAAAAAAATAAAGCGAGGATTACTTCAATGAGTTCTGACATTCAATCTAATATTCGTAAAAACACTATTTGGCTGATTGTGTTGAGTATTGTACTAATTGTATTGGGTCTTGTCGCGATCGTCATGCCGCTGGTTGCTTCGGTCATTTTCACCTTAGTTTTGGGGTGGATTCTGTTAATTGGCGGTATTGTCCGAATTGTCAAATCTTTTCAATCTAGACGGATACGTAGCGTATGGCTTAATTTGGTCATTGGGATTCTTTATGCGATCGCCGGACTGCTTATCCTAGTGAATCCATGGGCAGGAACGCTAACGCTGACGGCGATTCTGGGAACTCTTTTCATCGTGGAAGGAATTTTTGCGATTATTATGGCGTTTCGCGTGCGTCCCGGCGGACAATATTTTTGGTTAATTTTGTTGGATGGCATCGTCACGCTCATTTTAGGAATTTTAGTCTGGAATCAGTTTCCCTTTAGTGCCCTGTGGTTAATCGGTTTATATGTCGGTATCAGTATATTATTTAGCGGGATGTCACTTTTGGTAATTACCTTGACCTCCGGTCGCACTCTCGAGCGTTACTAATCTATTCAGTTACTAATCTATTCATACATATTTTGACTATAGTGCCGTGCAGTATGGTTGGAAGGATAATAAACGAGCGATGATGGCTCTGGCGCATAAATCGATCCGTGGATTCAATTCTAATTACCGCTCCTAACTCAGGCTACATTCAAACCTGTTAGTTCGGTTTACCTGCTCAGAACTTATCTCATACTAAAAAGTGCCAAAATGTGACTCAAGTCCAAATTGACACTCGTATTAGGCTTATGTCATATTTTTGTTAAATCTGTAGAGCAAATCGCTTTAGGGTGTCTTCACGCCTGGGAGTTTACTTGCCCCTGGGCAGCCAACTCAAATTAAAATAGAATTACTCATTTTGAGGCTCTTGTCCCTTGCCAAAAGGTCTTGGTTCTTCAATCGTCACTTCTTCACCCCGAATCTGCTTAAAGAAATCTTTAGTACTTTCAGGTAATGGTTCATCCAAATTTAGCTTTTCTTTAATAGTTTCGGCAGTACCTTTTAAGCCCTCTCCTGCTTTTTTAGCATTTTTTGGAGATTGCTCGGTATTGTTAACTTGATAATCCTTTGCTTCAGGAGTTAAAGGGGCAGCTTGTGCTCGTGCATAGCTAAATTGCCCCAAAGCAGTAGCAAAAAAAATAAGTCCGACAAAAAAAGCAGTTAGAATCTGACGTAATTGCAACTTTGGTAACCAGGAAATAACTCGGTTCATATAAAATCCTCTATTTGACCATGCTATCAGTGTTGAACTTTTACTAAAGCCAAACATCATACTGGCGATATAAAGTCGATGCCAATTTCTCTGACTTAAGTTAGTGAGCGGCTAATTCCTCAATTCCCTATACTTATTCAAAACTAATAATAGGTCCAGTAGGAACTATACCACTGGGATTAATGTGAGGATGACTTTGGTAATAGTGCAACTTAATATGCTCTAAATTACAGGTTTCTTTTACTTCAGGCTGTTGATAAATCTTCTTAAGATAATTCCACAAGTAAGGATAGTCCCAAATGTGACGCAGGTTGCATTTGAAGTGGACGTAGTAAACTGCATCAAAACGTAACAGCGTGGTAAACAGGCAAATGTCTGCTTCTGTAAGCACATCGCCACACAAATACGCTTGTTTAGCTAGTATTCCTTCCCAATAATCTAAAGCTGCAAATAATTCTTGGACTGCTTCTTCGTAGGCTTCTTGAGATCTAGCAAATCCTGCTCGATAGACCCCATTATTAATTGGATTATAAATAGCATCAATAGTTTTATCTATTTCTTCTCGTAACTCTTCTGGATAAAAACTATCTTCGTTTTTGGCAATTGCTCCAAATTCGGTATCGAACATCCGCATAATTTCGCGAGATTCGTTATTGACGATGGTGTTGCTTTGCTTATCCCACAAGACAGGTACGGTAACTCTTCCAGTATACTTAGGGTCAGCTTTGGCGTATATTTCTCGCAAATAGTTAGCATCGTTAACAGTATCTGGAATAGAGCCAGGAAAGTTGGAAAATTCCCAACCTTCCTCTGCCATAAGTGGATCGACTACCGATAAACTAATAGCATCTTCTAAACCCTTAAGCTGGCGCATAATTAAAGTACGCTGCGCCCAGGGACAAGCATAGGAAACGTAGAGATGATAGCGATCGCCTTCGGGCTTAAAATCGCTATTACCATCTGCTTTAATCCAATTGCGGAATGTAGTGGGGTTACGATGAAAGCGTCCTTTTTCGTCTTGTTCGTATTTTTCTGTGCGCCATTCCCCATCGATCATCATTCCTGTAGCCATAGTTAGTAGCTCCTAGTTGACAATTTCGCTCTAATTATTGAGTTTAGCGATTAAAGCATCTTTCTTGCCCATATACTTCGATAGAGAACTTTTTTGCTTTAGTTGGCGATCCTTTCAAAACGAGCGACTCAATTCGGAAAAAACCTCATCAAATCTTTATCTACTTAAAGTGCAGTTTATTTATTACACAAAGATTGATGGGAATACTAGAGTAAATATAGTCTGAACAAGGTGGTTACTTATGAGCCAAACATCTTCTATCTCCAAGTCTTGTGCTTGTCGTAATGTTTCACCGTGCCAGGCTGGGGAAGCAGGTAAACTCTTTCTCTGGTTCCCCGTTCCCCATACTCTCAAAAAAGCTATTTCCTACCTGCAAAACTCAGCCATTAAGTTTGAACTGATGAGCGAACGACCCGGTTTGAGTGTAGAATGTAGACCCGGACAGGCGCAAGAAATTACCTGTAACCTGGCTCAACTGGTTGTACCGAGAGAATTAAAAGAGACGCAAGTCCTATTCATTCGAGGCACTATCCAACCTCAACTCCAAGATTTTAGCAAGATTGCCTCATTGCAACGCTTCATTAAATTTACCCAGTCCAATTGGTTAGTTGAAATACTGGCAGAAGAACGATTTACCAGTTACTTCCAGCCGATCGTCTCAATTCAGGATACAACCCAAATTTACGGATATGAATCGCTCTTGCGAGGGCTGGACGAACAAGGCAATATAGTGCCGCCGGGACCTATCCTGGAGTTAGCTCTCGAAGCAGGACTTATGCCGCAACTCGATCGCATTGCTCGCCTCAGCGCGATCGCTCAAGCTAGCCGTCATCAAATCAGCGGACGCATCTTCATCAATTTTACCCCGACTGCTCTTTACGATCCCGTTTCTTGCCTGCGCAGCACGGTCGAGGCAATCGATCGAGCAGGCATTTCCCATGAGCGGGTGATTTTTGAAGTCGTAGAGTCAGATAACCCTCAAGATTTAGCTCACCTCAAGGCAGTGCTCCAATACTACCGGGATGCGGGATTTTTAGTCGCCCTCGATGACCTTGGTTCTGGCTATTCCAGCCTGAACTTGCTGCACCAATTACGTCCAGACTTTCTCAAGTTGGATATGGAGTTAATTCGAGATGTACATCAAGATTTATACAAAGCTTTGATTACCGAAAAGCTTTTAGAACTTGCTCAAAAGTTAAATATTCAAACTGTCGTAGAGTGGGAAAAGTTGGCAATTAAGAAAAAATTGACTGGGGCGATCGCACGAGAGATTAAGTCAATACAGAGTGAGCAGAATCTATCTTAGGGGTATAGCTAGTTGCTGGGAAATTTTTTACCCTGATCCTACAAGTTTACTCAAGTATAGGAATTAGTTAATATGACAACCGACGTTTCTAGTGACAGCAAACAGGGGATGAAAGGGTCACTCTGGACTGGCATTCTTCTGATTGGTTTGGGCTTGGTTGGAATTGCTCTGCCTAACGTCTCGACAATTGTCGTTGAAACTTGGATTGCGTTGCTACTTATCTCCGCGGGAGTTGCCAAGCTGGTCTACGGGTTTCAAAGCCGCGATCGAGGCGGTTTTCTTTGGCAGCTGCTGTTGAGTCTTCTCTACATTGCGACAGGGATAATGCTATTTGTTTATCCTTTAACAGGTGTTCTCTCGCTGACCCTTTTGTTGGGGAGCTTTTTGTTGACTGAAGGAGTGCTCGAGCTGATCTTGGCATTAAGATTACGTCCTCAACAGAATTGGACTTGGGTATTGGGTGATAGCATTATTACTTTATTGTTGGGTGGCATGATTTTGTTCCAGTGGCCTTTCAATGCACCCTGGCTAATTGGAACGCTTGTGGGTATTAGCGTTCTCTTTACTGGCATTTCTCGTCTGATGCTGTCGTTAAATAGGCGTTCTGCTTCCAATCAGTCTGACCAGGCGGCTTCTGTCTAAAGCATTTAGGCTTAAGTAACTTGGGTCGAATCTAGTAAACTTTCTAGCTTATGAACAATGCTCCTCGTGTAACAGTCTGGAACGAGTACCAACACGAAAAAACTGACCCTCATGTAACTAAAATCTATCCCAATGGTATCCATTCAGCGATCGCCCAATATCTAACCCGGATGGGAATGATAGTTCAAACGGCGACTTTAGAAGAACCAGAACATGGATTGTCTGATGCGGTACTCTCTGTTACAGATGTCTTAGTCTGGTGGGGACATATTGCTCACGAGCAAGTGCAAGAAGAGGTAGTAGGAAAAGTTCAACAGAGGATCTGGTCGGGCATGGGTCTGATTGTACTGCATTCCGGTCATTTTTCTAAGATTTTCAAGCGACTGATGGGTACTTCTTGCAATCTCAAGTGGCGCAATATTGGCGAACAAGAACGCATTTGGGTAGTAGATCCCTCCCATCCCATTGCTGCTGGATTGGAAGAATCTTTTGAAATTGCCGCAGAAGAGATGTACGGTGAGCCTTTTGAAATTCCTACCCCCGATACTTTAGTGTTTATCAGTTCGTTCCAAGGAGGTGAGGTATTTCGGAGTGGCTGTTGTTTTCAAAGAGGTCGGGGTAAGATTTTCTACTTTCGTCCTGGCGACCAAGCCTATCCAACCTACCATCAACCAGAAGTGTTGCGAGTTATTGCCAACGCCGTAAACTGGGCGATTCCCATAACTGGAGCAAAGGTACAATTTGGGGAATCGACCGAGTCTGACTAGAGAGATTGAAAACCAGCCTGATTTTCGGCAAGATGCTTGAGCCTCACAAATTGTTTGCGCATCATTAATAAATCTCCCCAGGGTAGTACATAGTGCATCCACTTGCCATAAATGTTTTTAGGATAGCGAACGTGTCCTTTCAGTATGAGGCGACAGGTGTTTTCCGTTGTTGGTTTAATTACATAACTGGCGACGACATCCCCAAAGATTTGAATTGCTTTTTGGGCATCCATAATCATAGTTAGATGTCGATTGGTTTCAAATTCGACTAGCTTAAAAACACCCATAAATCGTTGGTCGGGTGCTAAAATTTCAAGACCTGGAATTAATTTGGCAGGACTTTCGGGACTGGGAATGCGCTCTTGCCCCTGAAAAAAAATTCTTTCGAGGCGATCGAGAAAGTCGTAGCTGTAAGAAGATACCTTTAACTGGCACAACCACTTCCATAAAATCGATGCTGGTGCTTTGACATCGATCGCTCGAAAGTATACATCGTCACTATTATCTATATAGCGATCGCAGGGAAACACCATTTGCCGTTCTTCGGCAGTAGAACCCCAAGTATAGGCGATCGATTTTTTCATCGTTATTCTACGATAATGACTTGACTAAAGCGATCGCACCTGAAGATTATTTTTCTGGCACAAAGGCGCAAATTAGATTAACTCTGCGATCGCCACGAATGTTAACCAGAAGGCACTTACCAGGCAAGTTTTGGAGGTCCATATGTTTGCGTCAAAAACCGCACTTGCTTCAATTTCCCGATGTTATTTTGATTTTTGTCGGGCGACTTATGCAGGTATAATACATCCTTACCCTTTTTAATTTCTGTCAATTAGAAACTTTGCGTAGTGCCTACTTCCGCTTGAGAGGAAACTTGTTTAATTTCACTGTAACCCATATTAGAAGCTATTTCCCGTAAAATAGAAATCTGCTCTTCAAATTCAAGTTTTTCAATTTGTGATAGGGCATTATCGAGCGCTTCTGTTGCTTGATAATCATCGGGAAGATCTACTACAGTATCTCCCATTCCTTCAGCCCATGCATACCACACCAACAATTGATTATTAGGAGTAAAACCTCCATAAGCTCGCGAGTATTCTGTATCTTTACAGTTGACAATATCGCGCATAATTTCAAGTTGTTCGTCATCTGATAGATTAAAAAAGTCTTCTATCAGCGAGGAAGTTAAATTTAAATTCGCTGCATTTGGTGCGGCAGGAGTAATTGAGTCTCCCATTTTTTTATAAATAAAATAAAGTAAAGCTAATTTTTCATCAGTGCTTAACTGAGTATACTGTTGAAAAATTTTTTGAGTTTGTTCTGAAAGAATATTAGAGCCTTCGTTTGTTCTTGAAGTCATTAGCTCGATTTGCTCCTTAAAACTGTACTCTACTTATCTATTTATGCATAACTGCTAATAAACAACACCTAACGAAAGGCAGAATTAAATAATTAAGTTTTAGCCAAACTTCTTACCTTAAATAGATAAAAAGTTATTCATTAATTGGTAAGGCAGATGAAGAGTTGGCGATAGTATGTACATACTATCCCGAACCTCCAAGTTTTTCTGCACGCACCGCGCAGCGATTGCTTTGCTGGATTGCAACTGCTAAATTAACTTGTCAGTCAATATAGATGGTAGTAGAAAATTTGTGTCCTCCTAACTTTGTGAAAAGTTTAAAAGCGATCGCCTCTAATAATTGTGTAATCAAATTAGTTTCTTTGCATACTATTAGCAAGCGATCGAATAATTTAACCGTTCATTCCTCTCATCCTGCTTTGGAGAAATTACAAAGTTATTTTTCTTCGTTCGATTAATCAACTAATCGCTTGTCCTGTAAGTACTTATCACCGTTATTGAGAATGGGTTAATTCCTGAATCAAGGAATCAGGAGACATAATTCGAGGGGTAACAACAGGAAAATCTTTAGGATTACGGGTGACAATGACATCCAATTTATGTACTATAGCAGTGCTGTACTGAATTGCATCTTCAAAATCTCGAAAATTAGCAGTTAGTGCCATAGCAATTATAGACAGATTTACTGTGGCAACTTGGCAAATGGAAGTCAATCTAGTTAAGAAACCGATCGTCCAATCTTTACCTCTTTCTTTGCGAATAATATAGTAAAGATCGCTAAAAGTTGATGCTGAAACATAGCCTTTGACTTGTCCCTGCTCGATTGAGGAAAAAATGAGATCGCTCCCATCGTAAAAAGGCTCTCGTTTAAAGGCAAGATCCAAAATAATATTGGTATCTAACAGTACCTTCACAAATTATGTTTTTCCTTTAAATACTCCCACTTAGCTCGATCTGGATCGAAGTCAGGTGAGATAGGAGGGACATTTTCTAGTAAGTCTTTAAATGCTTTAGTTCTGTATTGCACCTTTTTTGTAGATGTTTCTGGTTGCAATTCTGTTTTTGATTCTGTAGAACTTTCAGTTGTCTCAACTGTTTGTAAAATAATAATTTCTACATCCCCTGGGGGTATTTTTACTGGTTCGGCAATTTTCAAGTTACCTGCTGGATCGATTTTTCCCTTAAGTTTGTAAGCTTGCATAATACTTTTTTACTTTATTTATACGAGCGGGAAGACTCCCGACAGCATCTTCTTTCTTATTTGGCTCATCGTGTCTTGATTAATATCAGTATCATACTGCTGATAGTAACCACTTTGCTGGATTGCAACTGCTAAATTAGCTTGCCAGTCAATATATATAGTAGTAGAAAATTTGTGTACTCCCAATTTTGTGAAAGGTTTAGAAGCGATCGCCATTAATAATTATGCAGTTGAATTAGTTCCTTTGCCTACTATTATCGAGCAATCTAGTAATTTAACTTTTTATTTGTCAGGAAAAACTAAGATTTTGAAAGTAGACGCGGTTTCATAAACTAAAAAGAAAACCTGGCAATGGCAAAAAAGCATCCCAAATTTAATTACTATCAATCAAAACCCTTACGTATCCGAAATTTATTCCGCAGCGCGATAACAATTTTGCCTTCTAGTAAATCTTACCCGCAAGTACTTTAGGATTAAAAATAATACGATTGATTGGATTTTGATTGTTTATAATTTACCTCGACGGCTAATAACCTCTTGTTCTATTTCCTCTTGATTTAATAAGGGTTTATTAAAAGATTCAATAATTTGATGCACAAGATCGATATCGAATAGCTTATCAAGACCGATATATCAAAGCTAGAGAACAGGCGAGGTGGGCAATGTCCACCTTACGATATATATAGTATAGGACTTACGCATAGCCACCAGGAAATCAATTTCCTCACTTCAAAGCTAAAGTGGCAGGTACTCCGCCGTAAGACGGCACCCATTGCCTTCCGCGGTCAAGTTAACCCATTTCAATGGGTTTGAGCTTCGAGCCGGAACTTTAGTTCGTGGCAAACTGCGTCAGTCCTGTAGTATAAAAATATTTAGGCAAGACCTACTAAACTGGTTTGCAAGTCAAAATATTTGTGAACTCGAGAATTTATCAAAGATTTAAAAGCGATGCTAAAGTTATTTATTTGTTGCTCAAGTGGCTTCTTAATCAGCCTGCTCGGAAATTGATTTCCGAGCTAATATCTAAAGTTCATTAAAAATGGACTAAAACTCTTGCCTCAGTCTTCTTTAGAAGACTTCAACTATAAGCCAGGAAATTAATTTCCTGGCGATTGATGAGACTCAACCGGAGATTTATCAGTCAATCAGAAATTTATATACTCTTAAATTTATCGAAGTTTAGAAATAATAGTTGTTTTTGCATAACATAGCTAGCTGAAAATAGCTATAACTATTTGTTGAATAAATTAAAGAAATTAAAAAGAGAGCTTATTTAGCTATTAAGTAAAAACCTTTGGCAACCAAGAAGCGAGAAAACATCTACTAGTATTGGTTCTATCTTCTTGTTTTTCCAAATTTTTATATCGACTCCGAAACCTTTATCTTAAGTTTAAATAAAATAAGAACGCATAGCCATTTAAATTTAAAAATTGCATAAAATCGGATAATCTTTAGAGTTACTTGATATTTGAATTCAGTATTTCCTTGAATTTACTTTTGCAAATGCCAATTGCTACTGTTGAGATAACTAAAGCAATTAAAGAAGCATTTAGATTTCAATCTCACAAAAACTAAATACAAAAGCTATTAAATATTTAAAGGTAATTGGCAGAATGCTAAATTCTATTAATTTAAAAAAACTCACCGTTAATGGTATTTTAGCTGTTATTGTAGGAGGCAGTTTAATCGTTTCATCTAATCTAGTTGATGCTAATAACGGTCGAGGTCAAGGACAAAACTCTTGTAAAAGTAATAACGGTCATGGTAACAATGCACCAGTTAACGTTACATTAAGTGACGGAACTCGTATTACTGGAACCTACGACCCTAGTAATCCATCAGAAGCATCAGCTAATAATATGCTGACTGTATACAACAGTAAAGGTGAAAAGATTCAATACAAGAATCTAACTAAAGCTCAGAAAACAGAATTTCACAATAAAGTACTAGACATTGAGCTACGTGGTGGAGGCTCAGAGACAAATTGTGTTAGTGACTCTTCTAGTAATTCTACAAACAATAGTTCTAATACGCAACAAGCATCTACACCTAACGACAGATCTAATACACAACAAGCACCAAGAACAATAGAACTAATAGGTACAATTAGAGACTTTAAAGATAGCCATCCCGACTTTGAACGGAATCCTGGTGAGAAAAACTCTAGGGGTCAAACATTTCAATATGGTTTAGATAAAAAAATTACAACAGACACTCTTGGTTCGGACAAAAAACCTATATATGCAGGTGGTAGTTATTCAACCACAACCAAAGAAAATTTTGACCAATGGTATCGCGATGTACCAGGCGTAAACCAAAGTGTGTCATATTCTATCCAGCTTGAAGACCACGATGGCGATGGTATCTATACTTATACCAATAATTCTTTTTTCCCTATTAACGGTCAGCTTTTTGGGAATGAAGGACGTAGCAAAAACTATCATTTTACTTACGAACTTCACACTCAATTTACTTATAGAGGTGGCGAGACCTTTAAATTCAGTGGTGATGACGATGTTTGGGTCTACATTAATGGCAAGAAGGTCATCGATATAGGCGGGGTTCACTCTAAACTAGATGCCGAAGTCAAGCTAGATGATGTTGCTAGTCAAATTGGTCTTGAAAGAGGCAAAACCTATGACTTAGATTTCTTCTTTGCAGAAAGACACACAACCGAGTCCAATTTTACCATTACAACTAGTCTTATATTAGAAAATGCTCCAGAAACAGCTGACTAAATAAGTTCCTCAATCAGACTAATACTTAAAGCGATTCCCATTGACGAATCGCTTTTTTTTGTTGCAATTATTCTCCAATCTGTCATACCAAATTCCTCAACTCTCGCTACAAACAAATCCCTGTAGGGGCGAACCGCCGTTCGCCCCTACAACAATGATGTGTCACTCCTCTCGAAACAATTCTGTTGTCATTGTTTGTACAATGAGCATAAAATCTAGATCTGAAAGCGATCCGATGGAATTTTGCCAATACCTTAACTGAACTTAGACAAATCAATAGGAGGATGATTGCCAACAGCAAGTCAAATGCTCCAAGTGATAGTGATATGTCAATGGCTATCGAACTTCTATCGACCAATCTAATTGTTCCGATACGATGTAGATAGAAAAGAAATATTTATTATTGCTGGAGAGCAGGGAAATATCGAATTGACGCTCCCACCACTAAGCTTACGCTTGAGTGGGGGATTCTTGGACTCACCATTGCCCGTTCGGGTTGCCCCTACTGGTCTTACGCGGTGATACCTAGTCTTTCAACTAGCTTCTCAAGCGTGAATTCGGGTGCGCCCCACCCTATTTTCCTAGAGTTCTGTTAATGCAGAATTGATTACTACTCACTCAGTTTCCTACAAGATTTTACCTTTCCACGGAAAAGCTGAGACTAATGGAATTCAACCCCATATCTTGAATTGTCTAGGTACAGTCGCTATCGATTAGATAGCTCGGTTTTTTAACAGTCTTCGGGGAACAGTCATCAGTTATCAGTTTCAATTTTCTGGGTTAAAGTCCCCGCTTCTATTTCTTAAAAAGGAAGCGTCTTAAATTAAAAGTCGCCGCGTCCTCTTACGCCGTCGCACGGCGTAAGAGTGTCGGCGCGTTTAAATCTGCTGTTAATTTACACTGGTGACTGATTACTGATGACTGGTGACTGATTTAAGAGGTTGATTACCGTTCCTCTAAGTCCAATAGTACAATAGTTCAAAGCTATATTTTATGAAGATTCTGCATCAATTTTGTCAACTCTGACCATAACTATTTACAGTGATGGTAAATGGAGGTACGACATTGCCGAAACCTAACTTTCAAACAATGACGCTAACTGAGTTAAGGCAATATGTTTTGGCTCATCGAGACGACCAAGAAGCGTGGGTCGAATTTACTAATAAAACTAGACCTGATGCCGTGATAGTTTCTGCCGATACGCCCTTGGAAGAACAAGAGCGCATCATTAAAGAGCTAGCAGAAAGAACAAATCAGTAAATAAACTTTTCTATTTTCTACAACAGACATCTCCAAAATACAATTATAAATAAAATTAAAAAAGTAAATCAAGCATAAATTGGTCAAACAAGCCAAAATAAATGAGTAATTACACCTGGAAATATATAGAGCAACATCCCCAAGAAGTCA